>JAYUEW010000099.1:0-6805 GCA_043739045.1 Synechococcales cyanobacterium | reverse complement strand
ATCGGCCCCAGAATCGGCCCCAGAATTACCTAGAGATTGGCTGGAAACTTCCGGCGGTACCATTATTGAACTCAAAACCCTTGGCGATGATGGTCCTCGAACGCCTCACTACAACACATTGCGCCGCTGCACACTCTGTCTCACCACGATCGGAGCTAATACGGCAGAACTTGGTGCCCTTGCCATTCCCATGATCATCCTGCTCCCGACCAATCAACTTGATGCCATGCGCGCTTGGAACGGGATTCCAGGGATTTTGGCTAACTTACCAGGCATCGGCTCCCTGTTTGCCAAGGCGATCAATACGATCGCACTGCGTAAAATCGGTCTTTTAGCATGGCCAAATATTTGGGCCGGACGATCTATTGTTCCTGAGATGGTCGGACATCTGACCCCAGACCAAGTTACGGAAAAGGTTCGGAGTTATCTAGATCATCCCGAACGCCTCGAAGCCATGAGAAAAGAGCTGCGCCAAATTCGAGGAGAACCTGGCGCAGCCCAAAAGTTAGTAACGATCGTTGAAGACCTATTAAAAGAATCAACTTAACTAACTCAACTAACTCAACTGTCTTCAGACTCTAAAATCTATTCAACCAACTCAACGTCGTCCGATACCCTTCCGCTTTTCCTTGCTGAAGATAAAGCTTACTGGCTTGCTGCAAGTCACTTTTTGCCGCCATCATCTGTCCCGTTTGAGCCATCAGAGTTCCACGGCCATAGAGCGCTTCAGCATGACGAGGATTGAGGCGTAGGGTTTCCGAATAATCGGCGATCGCACCCATGCCGTCCCCAAGTTGTTGGCGGGCTTGGCCTCGGTGATAAAACGCACTTATATTACGGGTATCTAAGGCAATGACACGAGTATAGTCATCGATTGCAGCCTGGAAATCGCCCATTTTCCCGCGCACCTTACCACGACTTTCATAGGCATCAGCCAAGTTTGGATTCAATTGCAGGGCACGGGTGTAATCCCCCAAGGCTCCAGACAAATCGCCACTATCCGCCCGCAGATCGGCTACGGCTTTAAAGGTTGCGGCATCTTCTGGACGCAATTTCAGAACTTGCTCAAAATCTTCAATCGCTGCCGATCGGTTACGGGCCATGGAGTAAAGTAATCCGCGCTGATAAAACGCATCCGATCGGGTGGGCTGAAGTTCAATAACTTTCGTCAAATCTGCGACTGCTAAATCAAATTTACTCTCTGTGGTGTAAGCAATGGCACGATTATAAAACGCTTCAGCATAGTCAGGCTTGGCCTTAATCGCCAGCGTCAAATCCTGAATTGCCTCGTCCCCTCGTCCCATCTGCTGATAGATTAACCCCCGATTGAGATAGGCTTCAGAAGAATTGCCTTGGACCTGAAGCGCTTGATCCAAGTCAGATAAGGCACCATTACGATCGCCCAACTGCTGTTTTGCATAAGCTCGGTTAATCAATGCCGCTACATCAGTTGGCTTAAGCCGCAATATCTGATCAAGCTCCGCCAATGCAGCCTGTGGGTTGCCCGCTTCCATAGTGGCGTAGGCGCGATTGACCTGAACAGAAGTCAAGGTCGGATCGATTTGAAGTGCGGCGGTCCAGTCTGTTGAAGCAGCTTGCTTGTCGCCAAGTTGATAGTAGAGGTTAGCTCGTTGTCCTAAGGCCGTTGCCTGCTGAGGATCAAGGCGTAACACTTCACCCAAGTCGCCGATCGCCCCGACCCGATCGCCCATTTCAGCCTTGGCCATCGCCCGACCATAATAGGCCTCGGTATAGCTAGGATTTTTCAGAATCGCTTGGTTGTAGTAAGTAATCGCGGCCCGATATTGGCGATCTTGTGAACTTTTTTGTCCGGCTTGAAATTGCTCTTTGGCCGCATTGAGCGTTTCCGCTAGGGTCGCTGTCGTCGATTGGGCAGGCGCGTCTTGAATAACGACAGATTGGGCTTTAGCTACCCCAGTCGCGGCCAGCAAACCCATTAGAGTTAAGGCCGCTAAATTAGGGACAGTCCGCTTTGGGTCAGGCATTGAGCTAAAGATGAGGCTACGCATAAGGTCTAGGCAATCCATCTTAAAATATGTAGTCATCACAGATGTGTCATCTTGTTATTGAGTCTTCCCAAAAATGACACAGGTTTTACAACTTATACTTGAATGGAATTAGAGACCTATTCGCCGAATATTCATCAGGTCGGAATCATCTCACCGGGCCGCAGTCTCGACCATTTCCCTTGCTCTTTGGCAAAACTCAAACATCCCACGACATCCCACTCCACTTCGATGAAGTCCCTCTGTTCACGAATATTGACATTGATGCTCGGTTCAGTGGGTTCAAAATCTGGAGTTTCGGTCAAGTGTGGCTGTTCATGTTGTGATTCAACGGCATTGTAGGTCAAGCACCGATCGACGTAGTGACAGTGAATGCAAATACACATGGTTGCTCCTGGAATATGAGGCTAAGAGATGGGGAGATATATGGCAACGTTTTTTGATACTCTAACTCAGGCGAATTCGATCTGGGTTTTGATCGAACCTAAGTTTGTTGAACTTGATGTTGAATTTGATGCTCCATCACTCGACGCAAGCTCATCTGTAATTTATTTATCGGCAGGTAATATTAGCTTTGGCACAGCGCGTGACAGTCTTACAACAGCATTCTCTTGGGTCGTCGGCACTATCGCCTAAAACATGGCCTTTTGATATTAGCTTTTTACCTCCCGAGACGCATCTGGTTGGGGGAAGTGTGCGAGATGCTCTTTTAGAGCGACATTCGGACTATTTGGATTTGGATTTTGTCATGCCTCAGGGCGCAGTTGAGACGGCAGCGACGATCGCCCGTCACTATCGAGCAGGTTTCGTATTGCTGGATGCGGAGCGCCAAATTGCGCGGGTCGTATTCCGGCAAGGGACGGCGGATTTTGCCCAACAGGTGGGCGAGTCGCTTGAAACAGATTTGTTTCGACGCGATTTCACGATGAATGCGATCGCCTACAATCCTCACACGTTGGAACTCATCGATCCATTGAATGGCTGTCTTGACCTAGAGCATTGCATTGTACGCATGGTGAGCGCCGAAAATCTGGCGGAAGATCCCCTACGACTATTACGGGCTTACCGTCAGGCTGCACAGCTTGGATTTAGCCTACAACCTGAGACGGCAGCAGCAGCTAGAAAACTGGCCCCTCAACTCAAGACTATTGCGGCTGAGCGCATTCAATCCGAGTTTCACTACCTGCTCACCTCCTCCCGTGGTCCGGCCCAGCTTAAAGCCGCATGGGACGCGGGATTGCTGTCGGCTTGGTTTGAATCTGCGGGACGATCGAGCTTAGATAAAATCGATCGGATGGAGACCCTATTTCAACAGTTGAAATCGGATTGGCCGTTGCTTCATGAGCAGATTAGCCAGCCTATTCGTGCCCAGTCCAGCAGTAAATCTGAACCCAAAAAGAACCTTGAGATGTCAGGAGGCCGCAAAAGCAGTTGGCTGACAATGGCGAAACTGGCTAGCTTGATGCCTGATGATGTGACGATAGCTGAAACCCAGCTCTGGCAGCTTAAATACAGCCGATCGGAAATTCATGCGGTGCTAGCAGTTCTGAAAACCTTACCCAAGTTACAGGCGTTATTGGAACAGGCTCCGGACAGTAGACGCGCCCAGTACGGATTGTTTCAACAAGTTGGCGTAGTTTTTCCAGCGTTGTGTATGCAGGCCTTAGCCAGCGGGATCGAAATGGCTGCATTGCGGACCCTAATAAATCGCTACTTGGATCCAGAAGACGTGGTAGCCCATCCCGTGCCTGTTCTTTCGGGACAAGATTTAATGAGTCATCTAAGCTTGCCACCGAGTCCCAAAATTGGTCGATTGTTGGCGGCCCTGCAAATTGCTAGAGCAGAGGGACTGATTGAAACCCAAGGCGAGGCGATCGAGTTTGCCCGTCGAATGTTAACGCAGGAATCCTAATAATCCGGTGCTGACGACGCTAACAGCGCAGACGAGGCACCGTAACGACATAGCGATCGGACCCAGTGGCATGAGTTTGAACCTGAATCTCGCCGCCATGTAATCCCACTAATTGACGACTTAACAAAAATCCTAAATTAGAATCTAGTCCTTCTTCGACTTCAATTTCGGAACGGCTGGGCGGTGAGTTAAGCACTGCGGTTGAACGGGGAGAATCTGTTGGTGCTCCATTGGGACGCACCTCATATTCATTTGAGTTAGAGCCATAGGAAATAAATTCTAAACAAGGATGCGTCACCCACAACGTTATACGAAGTCCAGAGACTTTGTTCGCTGCATGTAAATGCACCACGCTTCCGGCATTGGATGACTGAACGACGCTAAAAAGGAGGTGATACAACATCTGTCGTATCTTTTCTTTATCTAAACTCCAAATCCGATTTCCCGGTTCCACCGTTAGGCAAATTTCTTGCTCTCGTCGCTGCGCTGCCTGTTGTAAAGAGGCGATCGCTTGTTGACAAAGCATTTCAATATCAACTGATGTTAGGTTTAATTTCTGCGACTGTAAGTCTAGGTTTGACAGCTCCACGATTTCCTTTACCAAGGACAACAAATAGTCCCCGCTGTTGTAAATTATCCCAAGATATTCCCGTTGCTTTGCTGTTAACGGACCGTAAATTTCTCGGTTCAGGACACTAGCCATGCCCATAACAGAAGTCAGCGGGGTTCGTAATTCTTGGGTCAGGTGAGCGAGCAGTTTAAATTTCACCGGGATAGTCTCATTGTCGTCTGTTCGGGGGGCAGCCTGAGATCCGGATGGGGGCTGAGATAGGGGAACAATGAACGATCGTGGGGTTAGTTTCAAGCTATGCAGACGCTCGTAGTCACTCATGGCGAACCGAGCGCTCATCATCAAAAAATCGATCTCCCGCAGATTAAATTCCCGCACTTCAGTATCTAAGACGGAAAGCACGCCAACACAGGCTCCATCACTCGTCACTAACGGAACTCCGATGTAACTGCGAATGCCGTACTGTTGGGTCAGCAGGCTTTGAGCAAAAACAGGATGGGCGTGGGTATCGGTGATGACTAGAGCTTGATGACTATCGATTACATGAATCGCAAAGGAATCCTGTAATTCAATAAAACGGTGGCGAACTAATTCATTCATTAGGCCCAAGTGAAGTAACCCAGAGGTTGCTTTTAATAGCTCCCGATCGCCATTGATTACGGTCAACATCGCCATCTTCATACCCATAAAATGAGCAGCCGTCTGCACGACTTCCTCAAAAACGGGTACGGTATCGGCTTCCAACAATCCTAGATCTTGCAAAACAGACAATCGAGCCTTATCGCGCACATTCGCACTAAGACCATCCAACGAGCAAAACAGACGACTTTCAGGGACGATCATCTAAAACTCAGCCCTTCCCTAAAACGAGATTTACTATTTTTTCATTATTCCCTCTAGAGAAGTCAGTCCATCATCAATTTCCTAGTAAACCTACTGAGATTTGATTGAGTGAAATACGCGCACCTCCGCAAGATCCACGACGAGTTTGTTCATGCGTTCAACCACTAGCGTGCAGGTGGGGGTTCGGGATCTGAATCCGGTTGGGGGGCGATCGGAGCGATCGGAGCGATCGGAGCCATCTGACGCGGTGTTGTTTGAATCGGTGGAATTGGATCCTCCTGCATGCGAGGTTCGGGGGCAATAACGGGTTCGACAGAAGGGGCTGGCCTAGTAACCGTTGGTTGAGGCTTTTCAGCAGGTTGGATTGCTTTATTTTTTGGGATATATTCCGGCTCTACTTCTTCACCACTAGTTTGGTCCCGATCGCTAGCGCTATCCGCAGATTGAGACGCATCCGTTTTAGATTTGGGAGCTGCCGCAGAAGGTTTAGGTTTGGGCGAGACCGAGGGTTTTACGATGGGTGCAGGCGTGGGGCTAGGAGTGACTTCAACGGAAGGATTGGATGTCGGTTTAGAGGATGCACAGGAGACTAGTCCCAAGACGATGACCGATAAGATTAACGGCTTGACTCCTAGGGACTTCCAGTTTTTATTTTTCTGCCGATCGCTCCGTTGAACAATTAATTGAACGTCGGTTAACTTGCCATCTCGTTTCATACAGGCTCCACATCTCCAAACACAGCAAACAATAATAGATGTCAGTCTGGTGCTGACTCGGCATTCAGTCCTCTCGCAAGGCCGATGCACTGAATCCCCTAAGAATTGTAGCGTTCTCCAGAGCAATCGAGATGGGTGCTATGGCCTATGGATAGTCTTTGATCATCGAGGCGTTGACGATCGTACTGAGTGAATCATTATCTGGTCTCTCAGTCATACGATTGGAACTTCCATGCCTGACAGCAGGTTAAAAATAAGCATCTAGCCGTGAAGTGTATCCTATGTAACTTCTTGAACAATTCATAGCGTCTTGAGTCAATTTAACCGGAAGCCAAGTCGCTACTCAGTAAATTTAATTACATCAGGGCGATCGTCCACCTTTCTGTGTAATCCCTGCGAGTTTAGGAGTCTGCTGCTGCCAAGTTTCCTTGCGAGTTCAAGTGTCGGGCTGTGGCTTTTGCTAATGATTTTGGTTTATTCAAATACTCCTGACTGGTTTTTCATCCCTTTTTTCATTGTCACCACGATTTGGTACATGAAAATAATAGAAGCCGCGAGTTCGTGAAAATGATAGTGGGCTTAGACTCAGGTGAGGGCACGGGATCAAAGAAATTTGATTCTACCCCTTGCCAAACCCTCAAGACCCCGCTAGTATTAGTTCTTGTGGAGCGGGGGTCGATGCCCGAGTGGTTAATGGGGGCGGACTGTAAATCCGCTGGCTACGCCTACGCTAGTT
>JAYUEW010000098.1:0-4055 GCA_043739045.1 Synechococcales cyanobacterium | reverse complement strand
ACCATGCTGCTCCCCATATCATCACTCCAAGGCGATGAGGGAATTACGTCGGCGGGCTTAGGAACAGGGGTATCTCGGCCTACTTCATCGAAATTCGCTAACGATTCAGCCTCACTACTATTGAGATTTGGACTATTGAGGCTGGATGTCATGTTTGGTTCGGCAGTGGCCGAGGGAACTTCTACGATCGTCGCCTGGTAAAGAGCCTGTAGACTATTGCTTAATGTCTCTGCCAGCGAACTATATTCAATGGGCTTGCTCAATCGACTTACGACTTGCTGTAACCCTTTTTTTAAGTCCTTAGGGGTGGGATAGCGTTGATGAATCATCTTGGTCAAATCGACCCAACTCATGGCTCCTAGCTTAGCTAAATCCCCTTCCCAGAGAGATCGGGCGGCACAGAACGCTAGCTTTTTTAGACGGATTTGGTTGGGAAGCAGAACCAGTTGGGCGGAAATAGCGGTGTAGATCGTGGTCTGGGGATTGACTTGGGGTTTGGACGCTACCCCTAGGAACATGGTGGTTGGATCCTCGCCGCCCCGAACCGAGAAAATTGCCTCTAGGATGATGTCAGCAATTTGAGAATATTCGGCGGGTTTGCTGAGGGTATTGACGCTGATATGAAGGTGAGATCGCAGCAAGGTCAAGTCGGGAAACTGCTCAAAGATCTGGTCTAAAACCCGATACATCATGGCTTCATTCGGGAACGAAATATCTCCGACCCAAGCACCTTCGCTTACGTAAGTCAGAAACTTATAAATTCGCGTGGCATTTTCATCTTGAGCCAATTGCCGAGCAATGGTAGCAGCCGCATCCTGCATGAGAAACCTTCAGTCGTGAAAAGATCAGTTAGATTTTTAACGGAACGCAAACTACGAATATCGAAGACACAGGTCTCGAATCAGGATTATCAGGAGATGCTTAACAGTATGCCCATAAATGTTGTAATCGGGATGTAAATCGATAACAGTTTAGTTGCAATTTATGATAATTGAAAAAAGTTCCTTAACATGGCTCGATCGTATCGGTCTTATGGCGATCGTCATGGCCATCGATCGTAGCCGCATCGCCATGATTTATCATAGATAAGCTCTTGCAGCAACTCGAATTTTCTGATCATTAAGATTCTGTAATCATCATCCTTAGCTCCTATGGACTTTCTCCGTCTCCAAAAAGCCCTTGCCTTTGAAGCTGAAGCTGGATTTAATGATCTTCAGGGAAATCAATATCGGTTTAGTGAATTTCTTCAAATTGCTCTGGGGGAGCCTAGCTCTGTGCTCGATCGCCCTGATAGACAAAAGCTCCAAACCCTAGCGGAAAAGTACTCTAGTTATGGGGATCTAGAGTTCGCCGATCGACAACACTTAGTCGCAGAAACCAGGCGTACTGTTTATAGTCTTAAACAACAGCAATCGACGCAACAGCAGCCCACGCAAAATTCCGCCCCAAAAACAATTATCCGCAGTCCAACTAATTCCAGTAAAGAAGCCTCTCCATCTGGCAAAATTCCCGATCTCGAACAAGCGGTCATGTATCTTCCTGGAGTCGGACCTAAGAGTGCTGAAAAGCTCGCTAAACTCGGCATTATCACGGTTCGAGATTTGCTCTACTACTATCCCCGCGAACATATCGACTACGCCCGTCAGGCCAAAATCCGGGAACTCAAAGCGGGCGAAACGGCCACGATCGTCGGCACTATCACCGCTTGCAATTGCTTCACTACGGTCAAAAACAACAAGCTCACTATTTTTGACCTGACCATTAAAGACACTTCAGGACGCATGAAATTGAGCCGTTTTTTCATGGGCAGTCGTTTTTCGGGGCGCGGTTGGCAAGAGCAACAAAAGAAAATGCACCCAACCGGAGCCGCTGTCGCCGCTTCAGGACTTGTCAAGGAAACCCAATATGGACTCACTCTCGATAATCCTCAAATTGAAATTTTAGAGTTTGATGGCGAAGTAGACTCCGATACTGTCGGTCGGATTTTGCCAATTTATCCCTTAACTGATGGTGTCGGTGCGGATTTGGTGCGACGCGCCATGAAGTCGGGATTACCTGCGGCGGCCAGACTCGCTGAAACCTTACCGGAGGGATTACGATCGCAATATGACTTAGCTGAAATTCAACGAGCCATTGCGCAGATTCATTTCCCGGACGATCGTGAATCTCTGGATGCGGCCCGAAGACGATTGGTATTTGATGAATTTTTCTATTTGCAATTGGGTTTATTGTCTCGTCGATACCGCGAACAAGCCAAACAAACCAGCGTCATTCTGCAACCCGAAGGATCGCTAATCACCGAATTCTACGACGGTCTACCCTTTGAACTCACCAAAGCTCAAGCCCGTGTTGTGAATGAAATTCAGAATGATCTCACCAAGCCCGTCCCCATGAACCGTTTGATTCAAGGCGATGTCGGATCTGGGAAAACAGTTGTGGCCGTCATTGCCTTACTCGCGGCCATTCAAGCTGGATACCAAGGCGCATTCATGGCTCCGACCGAAGTGTTAGCCGAGCAGCATTATCGCAAACTTGTTGAATGGTTTAGTCTTTTACATTTGCCTGTTGAATTACTCACTGGCTCCACTCGGGTTGCAAAACGGAGACAAATTCATGCTCAATTGCAAACGGGAGAATTACCTTTACTAGTTGGCACTCATGCATTGATTGAAGATCCCGTTCAGTTCCAAAAACTAGGCTTAATCGTAATCGACGAACAACATCGATTTGGAGTTCAACAGCGTGCGCGATTGCAACAGAAAGGTGATAATCCCCATGTTCTCACCATGACAGCGACTCCCATCCCTCGCACATTGGCATTAACGTTACATGGCGATTTAGATGTGAGTCAAATTGATGAACTTCCTCCAGGTCGAAAAGCAATCAAAACCACGGTCCTGACTGGAAAAGATAGACAAGCAGCCTATGATTTAATGCGTCGCGAAATCACGGATGGTCGTCAGGTTTATGTGGTGCTTCCTTTAGTTGAAGAATCCGAAAAATTAGATCTAAAATCAGCGGTTCAAGCTCATGCTGATTTGCAAGATAATGTATTCCCTGATTTAGTGGTTGGATTGTTGCATGGCAAACTTTCATCTGCTGATAAAAATGCGGCGATTTCAGCCTTTCGCGATCGTACTACCCAAATCTTAGTGTCCACCACGGTTGTCGAAGTCGGAGTTGATGTCCCCAATGCCAGCATTATGTTGATTGAACATGCTGAGCGGTTTGGCTTATCACAATTGCACCAGTTGCGCGGTCGAGTGGGCCGGGGCGCTGCGCAATCATTCTGTCTTTTGCTCAGCACCTCAAAAAGCGACACAGCCCGTCAACGCTTGAAAGTTATGGAACAATCCCAAGATGGCTTTTTTATATCCGAGATGGACTTACGATTCCGTGGTCCCGGTGCTGTTTTGGGGACGCGGCAGTCTGGATTACCGGATTTTGCCTTGGCGAGTTTGGTTGAAGATCAAGAAGTATTGGAAATTGCACGAGATGCGGCCCAAAAAGCGATCGATAAGGATCCAACACTCGATCGTTGGGCAGCGATGAAGGCAGAACTTGACTATCGCTATACTCGACTTCTCGGCGGCGCAATTTTGACTTGAATTTAAGTTTGATTTAGTCGTAATTTGGATTGAATGGACGATCGTAGACGAAAATGAACGATCGCGATCGATTTTTCTAAACTTATGTTATTCATAGGTCTATAGCGTTGTTTTGCGTTCTCTAGTATGGTGAGACGGGCTTAAAATTAGGTGCATAAGGCCTTGATTTTAAGTATCATTTTTCACCTGCTCTGTTTAGGACATTTGCTAAATTTTCATGGAAACCTCGCGCAATCTTGCTGTTTTACTATCGGTTCCCGAATCCTTTTTGTTGTCGGGTCTAGAATGCCTCGCGACTCAGTATGAACAAGAGATTCATCCTGCATTTCTAATTTATGGCAGCCAAGAGTTTGAAGCCCTAGCTGCCGTTGAGCTAGCCCGCAAAGGGAAAGCCCTAGAAGTCTTTATCTATGCATCTAATGCTGCTGGTGATTTGCCGCTTAATCC
>JAYUEW010000097.1:0-24437 GCA_043739045.1 Synechococcales cyanobacterium | reverse complement strand
GCCCATCCACAGTAGCCATCGCCACCAATTACTAAGACTTTCATTTATGTTTTCTGAAGCTTACTGGTACTTTTGCCAAATTTACCAGGTTTGTGACCTAAGCGCTATCACTGAAGTTCATAGAAAAGCACAGTGGTTAAGGCTATGAGGTCAATCTAGTAAAGAAAACTTTAAAAGAATATCGTTCTGAGATTTTGGCATCGGGTGGAAAGAAGATTTCAATAAAAAGCTCCTAAGATCTGACCTTGGGAGCCTTTCAAATAAGCGGTTTAAACCCTCTAAATCAGAGAGTCTATGGGATAGCTTCTAGCTCATCCATTCCGTGTGAAACACACCGGGCTTATCAATCCGCTCGTAGGTATGTGCCCCGAAGAAATCGCGTTGGGCTTGGGTGACGTTTTGGGGAAGACGATCGCGGCGATAGCTATCGAAATAGTCGAGCGATGCACTGAAGGCTGGGACAGCAATCCCCGATCGAGCAGCTTCCATGATCACAGCGCGCCATGCCGTTTGACGGCTCATCACCGTATCGCGAAACTCAGGAGCCAGTAATAAATTAGCAAGTTGAGGATTGGTACTGAATGCGGCCCGGATTTTGTCGAGGAAGCCAGCCCGAATGATGCAACCGCCTTTCCAAATGCGGGAACATTCTGCCAAATTTAAATTGAACCCATAGGCTTTAGATGCTGCACTGAGCAACGCCATTCCCTGGGCATAGGAACAGATTTTGGAGCAATATAGCGCATCACGAACTTGGTTGATAAATTCGGCCCGATCGCCCTCAAAGGTGACATTTGGCCCCGAAATTAACTTAGCCGCTTCAACTCTTTCCAGTTTAATAGACGACAAAATTCGAGCATTCACTGCCGCCGTGATTGTGGGAATTGCAACTCCAAGTTCCAATGCATCATTCACCGTCCAGCGTCCGGTCCCTTTTTGGCCCGCAGCATCCATGATCACTTCGACCAGCGCTTTCCCCGAATCGTCGTCTTTTTTACGGAAAATATCTGCGGTGATTTCGATCAGATAGGAATTTAGCTCTTCTGTTTTGTTCCATTCTGTGAACGTTTGAGCAATTTCGTCCCCATTTAGACCGACTACATTTTTAAGCAAATCATAGGCTTCTGCAATGAGTTGCATATCGCCATACTCAATCCCGTTATGGATCATTTTGACGTAGTGGCCAGCACCACCCGGCCCGATGTAAGTGACGCAGGGTCCGTCGTCTACTTGAGCCGCTATTTTGGTCAAGATCGGTTCTAGATATTCATAGGCCGTAGAGGTACCACCGGGCATCAGGCTCGGACCATTTAGGGCACCTTCTTCACCGCCACTTACTCCCATGCCGATGAAGGTAAATTTGGATCCTTCTAGGTCTGCGGCACGGCGATCGGTATCTGTGAACAGCGAGTTACCACCATCAATTAAAATGTCACCTTCATCAAGGAGTGGCTTGAGTTGCTCGATTACAGCATCAACTGGAGCGCCTGCTTTTACCATGATCAGGATTTTACGTGGGCGTTCTAGGAGACCCACAAACTCTTCAAGGCTGTAGCCCGCTTTAACATTCTTGCCAACAGCGCGGGTTTTCATGAATTCGTCAGTTTTTTCGCGGCTACGATTATAGACCGCGATCGGAAAACCGTTGCGTTCCACGTTGAGGGCTAGATTTTCGCCCATGACGGCCAATC
This sequence comes from Synechococcales cyanobacterium, assembly GCA_043739045.1. GTDB lineage: Bacteria > Cyanobacteriota > Cyanobacteriia > Leptolyngbyales > Leptolyngbyaceae > JAAFJU01. The sequence continues at coordinate 22,746 of JAYUEW010000097.1, read as the reverse complement.
CAATCACACCAAAGCTTTGAGTCATAAGTTTTATGTTGTAGTTCAGGTCTAAGGAAACGATCGTCGTTTACGTTTTTAGGGTAGCGTGTCGTCTTGGGAGCGGCTTAAAACAGACTAAAAGCTTTTGGGATCAGCGGGGTTTCGATCGGAAAGTCCCCCTTGGCTGTTATGGTTTTGTCGTTCAGGATAAAGAGAAACGGCTTAATTTTTTGAACTGTGGAGGCGCAGTGTTTATGCTGACCTATGTTTTGGCCCTAGTGGTAGTTCTGGCGAGTCTAGGCTTGTACAGCACGACGTTTGTGATACCAGAGGTGTCACGGAAAAACGATCTTGTCTGGAGTGGCGTGGGATTATTCTATGGGCTGGTGCTGTGGGTTTGTGCGGGCAGGATTACGGGTGGAGTGTTGCTGGGCCAGATGGCAAGTGTGACGTTGATGGGCTGGATGGGGTGGCAGATGGTGGAGGGACGTTGGAATTCGGTTCCAGAGGCTCAGCGCGTGAGTTCGGAAAGGGTGGCGGGCTGGCGCAGTAGTCTATCGGGGTTAAGCCGATCGGATACGGCGGTAAAGCTAAAAAAACAGGCCCAAGGCGTTATTAATAAAGCTCAAGAGAAAATTCAAGATCTGGGTGTTCCGGTAGAAACGGGGGCACAATCTCCAGGAAATCCAATACCTGATGTAGCGGTGGATGTGTTGAAGCGGGCTGATGTTCCGTTGAAACCTGAAGATTTTGGCAATCCACCGAAGGCTGTGGTGGATAAGACCGTGACCAAGCCTTCGATGCAATCGTTTTCAACGCCTGTTTCTAAAAATCTGTTCAGTGGGTTATCCGATCGGGTGAAGGGGTTGGCCAGTGGGTTAAATGCTCCAAAGAAAGTAGCTCCAAAAGAAGTGTATGTACGCAAAGATTTTAGAACTGTCGCTTCTGAGCCGTCTGCAAGCTCCAAGGCGACGATCGATGATGATTTTGATTTTGGTGATGTAGGGGGTGAAACCGAACTGATTAAGCCGACGGATAGGTCGATCGCAGCAGAATCTTCTGTGGATGCGGCTGTCGAAGTTGTAGATGAGTTTGGAGAGAAGATTTAGATTCCTAGTGCCAATCGGCATAAGTCTAACGATTGAGATCTAGGTGCCCTCATAGCAACGATCGATGTCATGGATCGTTGTTTATTGAATTGATGTCAGCACCTTTCTCAATCTCTATATTTCTTATGGATTTTGAATAGGGTTTGTATGGTTCATGCCCCGATCGCCGTCGATTCAAACCGATCGTCGGCGTAGTCCTAACCAATCTAAAAACAACTCATGGCGTAAGGGCTGCCGCGATCGGACATTTTGTTCCCACTGTTCAATCCATTGGGAAATGACTTGGCTATGGGCCGGGTCGCTGAGGGGAAGTGTCACTAGCATGGGCAGCGTCATTTTAGTGTGAATTGCAGCACTTAGGATGGGAGCCATCTGCGGCGCGAGTTCACCTAGTAAGGTTGCATTCATGAGTTGAGCATTGCGATTCAGTTTCAGGTTATACCAAAGATTTTCGGATACCATTTGACCCGTGATCGACACCAGCCGATCGCTCTTGTGGGGCACTGGTCCAATCCAGAAACTCTGAGGGCGAATCAGTCTTCCAACCGAAATGGGGCGCTTTGATCTCCAAGGTTGCAAAATGGCTTGAACTTCAGCAAGAGCGATCGCATCACAATTTGCGGTCAAACAATCCGTAGGTATTACCCGATGCCTAGACCGATTTGGAGACCCAATAAGCCTTAGTCGATGGGAACGCAGCGATTTTGAACCCAACGATCGTAGTCCTAGCCGATCGGGATCCAGTCGTTCAAAGGGCGTGGCCAGAACAATTTCATCAACTTCAAGGATCTGAGGAACGTGAACGCTTTGATGATGATGAGAGCTATGGAGAGTCAGATATTTAATAAACCCTACAGTTTCAACCGATTCAATCCGGGTTTTCGTTAAGACCTGAATGCCAGACGCTTCCAAGACCATTTGAATTTGAATCGCTCCATCGGGATCGACTTGGGGCAATAGTTGTGGGGCTGGGACAATCAGGGTGACCGTTGACCCTCGCGATCGGAGTGCAACGGCTAATTCAACTGCGACGGCTGTATCCCCAAAAATGGCCACTCGATCGGGTATGGATTTACGGAAATCCTCTGGTATTCGACAAGGGATTCCCCAGAGGGCGACAGGAATACGGCGATTGGGGTTCAAGGTCGCTACATAATGACTCGATCGTAAAAGCCGATCGCCCACTTGAAGTCCAGCTTTTGGCTGTTCAATCCAAGTCCCAGTTGCGGCCAAATAATCCACGCCCTGAATTTGCAATGCCTCTGGAGTCAGGGGTTTACATTCATCAGAAATTGCAATTGCATCAAGCTGGGCCGCAAGTTCTGAGCCGAGTTGCGCTGGGTCAACAGCCAGCCAATGCCGCCATGCGATCGTTGTTTCAGGCCGCTCCCCTTGTTCCACAAGCGCCACCCGCGCCCCCAGTTGTCTAGCCCGCACTGCCATCCGACAGCCCAACTCAGTCGCGCCAATAATCACTAAGTCATATTCAATCAGCATGATGCTATCTCAACAAGCTCCACCATCCTTGCAAGCTCCACCTTCAATGCAGCTACCAATGCCTGATTATCGGCCACAGTCCGCACGGCAACGCGAAAGAACCGATCGCCCAATTCTGGGAAACTCATACAATCTCGGATATAAATTCGATGATTTCGCAGCAGCCTGGTTTGTAATTCCATCACCGAATAGTTCAATTGGATGAGTATAAAGTTAACGGTCCCTTCATAGACTTGTAACCCAGAAATCGATCGTAACCCATCGACAAACAATGGCTTTGCCTCCGCCAACCAAGCATAGGTCTTGGCTTGAAATGCCCGATCTTGCAGCACCACTTCACCCACGATCGCCGCCAACGTATTCACTGACCAAGGATCGCGCCACTGTTGCCATCGGGCCAATCTAGTGGGATGAGCAATGGCGTATCCTAGACGTAGTCCCGGAATTGCATAAAACTTCGTCAACGATCGGACCACGACAAGTTGGGGATAATCCTGGATCCAGGGAATCACACTTTGAGACTGCGACTCTGGCAAAAAATCCATAAAGGCTTCGTCCACCACCACCAAACTATAGTGAGGATTCTCTAAAATTTCCGATCGTAAGGCTTCAGCCGTCGCCCATTGCCCGGTGGGATTGTGGGGGTTATTGATTAAAATGCCATTATTTTGCTTCAGTGCTGTGGGCGCGCTGAGTGATGGTGGTAATCCGGCGGTGGGCAATAGAACCTGGCTAAAATCTGGCAGTGGGATGCGGGTGACACGGGCACCAAAGGCGGCAAGGGCGCGATCGTAATCGGCGAATCCCGGCGTGAGCAAATAGGTCTTCTTGAGTTCGGCGAGGTCTCGACAGGCCCAAGTGAGCAATTCAGCCGCACCATTTCCAGGCAAAATCCAATGGGGATCAATATGGTGATGGGCGGCGATCGCTGCTTTTAAGGCGGAATAGTTTGGATCCGGGTAGGCCGTCAGCGCGTCGGCAGATTGAGTCAAAATGTCGATCGCGCTGTCCGGCATTCCCAACGGATTGATACTAGCGGAAAAATCAATCAACGCAGTTGGGGAACAGTCGGCAATTTCCGCTGCCCAGCTTAAATTTCCCCCATGCGTCGGTCGTTTCAAAGTCGTTTCTCAGTGTGAATCAGGATTGGTCCGTGGGCGTTAAACAGCGGCGGCTATCCGTTGTTAGAAAAGCTTATGCCTTGTTAGGCGAAACTTTATCCTTAAAGGCTTTCCCTGCCGAGAAGGCTGGAACTGTTGTTTCAGGAATCACCATTTTTTCATTGGTTTTAGGATTGCGCCCCTCCCGAGCCATGCGGACCCGAGGCTCAAAGGAACCAAAGCCCACGAGGGTCACTTTGTTATTGCTCGAAACGGCTTCCATGATGGTTTCAATAGTGGCTGAGATGATGGCATCTGCCTCTTTTTTGGTGACATTGGACTTGTCTGCCACTGCATCGACTAATTCGCCTTTGTTCATGAGTTGTCTCCTGGGATGACACGGTAAGAATCAGAAGCTCCAATTCTATGTCTATTTTTTCCAAGCGGAACGCTGAAACACTGATTTTATATAGATTTCTTTGCAAATTTCACCTGACCGATCGCCTGCTTCCACGTTGCCAACTCAGGATCTAACTCATGGGTGACGGTTCTGTTGGTCATATTTGGTCGTATTTGGTGAATTTCCAGGAAATTCTGACTAATCATGAGGCCAGGGAACCCGATCGGATCTGGGCCAATATTTCCCGGAGTTCAAGCGGGTCAACGTAATAAGTCTCATTACAAAAATGACAGGTTGCCTCCGCTGTCTCCTGTTGAGAAATCATATCGGCTAAATCTGACTCTCCCAACAACGGAATCGCAGCTGTTACCCGATCGCGAGTACAAGGGCAATGGAAGCGCACAGGTTGCACCTCTGGAAAAATGTTTAGACCCAAATCGCCCAGTAATTCCTCAAAAATAATCGGTAGGGTTTTTCCCGATCGGAGCAAGGTCGAAAACGACTGCAACCCTGAGATGCGAGATTCCAATAGACTGACCAAGGCCTCATCAATCGACGCTTTCGGCATGATCTGAATCAATAATCCGCCCGCCGCCTCCACAGATTTTTCCTCTACAAACACACCCAGCATCAACGCAGAAGGGGTTTGTTCTGAAGTGGCAAGGTAATAGGTCAAATCTTCGCCAATTTCGCCCGAAATCAATTCGGTGGTACTAGAGTGGGGTTGACCGTAGCCGATGTCCCGCATCACATTTAGATAGCCGACATTTCCGATCGCACCGCCCACATCCAGCTTGCCTTGCAGGTTCAGCGGCAGTTCTACAGTGTGATCGTCCACATAGCCCCGCACGGTCCCATTCAATCCTGCATCCACATATAGCCCTTTCATCGGCCCATTGCCCTTCACCCTCACCGTCACCCGAGCCTGAGGCTGTTTCATGCTAGACGCAAGCAATAAAGCCCCAGCCATCCCGCGTCCAAGGGCTGCTGTTGCCACATAGGAAAGGCCGTGGCGCTCCCTGACTTCCTGAGTGAGCTGAGTTGTAATTACACCCACCGCCCGAATTCCGTTGTCCGCTGCCGTGGCGCGAATAAGCTGGTCTGCCATAGCTGTTCTTTACCGTTCTTTACGCATCTAGTTACATTTTAAGGCTGGATTTGTCATACAAGCGATTATTTCTGTAAGACTCGGTACACTTTTTATAGAATTGGGATCATCGAATAGATAGCCGCTTCAATTCACCTTTAAATTTATCAATAGGAAAATTTCATGCTGGGAACATTTCAACATAGCCACCTCCGAATTGAAGTCGATGCAGAGGGCGATCGGTTAAAAGCCTGCTTTACAGATCCAAAGTTATTAAAAAAATGGCTTACCCTGCAGCGATTTCCAGCCGATCTGCCTGAGACGCTAACCGTGGGCAATCAGTTTCTGAGCTTGGCGGGTGGGACCGTTCCGGTGAGCCATGAAGTGGAGCTAGTAGAAGGCAATCGGATCCGATTTACCTTAAGCCAAGGCATTGATGGATTTCATGAGTGGGCGTGGGGCGACGGTTGGGTTCAGTCTCGGATTGAAGGCGTGTCTTGGCTACCGATTAATGTGGGGCAGAGTCTGAGTTTGCTCTGTCTGAAACATTTTTTAAGCCAACAATCTGAGGCATAGCTTGAATCCCAGGCGATCCAAATCATCTTATTTGGCGAACGATCGGACATAATCGCCGATCGTCATTGTTCTAATGATCAACTAACTGCGTAATTCGACTTGGAACCGATCGACCAACACGTCACGAATTTCTTGCTGAATTGGATCCACATCGCCATCGGTCAAGGTCCGATCGATCGTCCGGTAGACCATGCGGAATGCGAGGCTGCGTTTGCCTTCTGGGACTCCTTTCCCCTTGTATTCATCAAACAGTTCAACAGAATCAAGCAGTTTACCACCCGCTCTTCGCATGGCTCGCTCTAGTTCAGCTACAGAAGTTGTAGTTTTGACGAAGAAAGCAAGATCCCGATCGCTAGCGGGATAGGTCGAGAACGGCGCATAAATCGGTACCATCCCACCATCTGCATCGAAGTGTTTATAAATTAGATCTAGGTCAAACTCAAAGGTGACAACGCCATCAGGTAATCCGCGCTCTTGGGCAAACTGTGGATGTAATTGCCCCAAGGTGCCTAGTCGTTCCCCTTTGAGCCAGAGCGATGCGGTGCGTCCGGGATGGAGCTTGGTGGTGTCACGACTGTCGGGCTGATATTCAACAGGCAACCCCAATTGATCAAACACTGAATCCAGCATCCCTTTAGCCTCGTACCAGCTTATTGGAGATTCTTTTCCGCTGCTCGGCCAGCGTCCACGGGAGATATCGCCACCCATGATGCCGCCCACAACTTCCGCTTCACCAAATCCTTCTTCGTCTTGGAAGAAAATATGGCCAATGTCAAATCCATTCAGCGCACCGTTGCCCTGTTCCCAGTTGTATTGGAATGCCTCGATTGCACCATCCATCAAATTAGTCCGCAATGCAGAATATTCCACCAACAGCGGATTACTGAGAATGACTTCCCGATCGTTCCCAGATTTATTTAGGGAATAGTGCATGAGTTCAGTCAATCCGGCCCCGCGCAAGGCCGATCGGAGACGACGCAACACGGTTTGTTCGAGGGACAATGCCCCGGCTTCTCCTTTTTCAGGCAGTGTGTCGCAGAAGTTATTGAAGCCATACATCCGGGCTACTTCCTCAATCAGGTCGATTTCCCGCTCCAAATCTCGATATCGGTAGGCTGGCACTGTAACCGTCCACTCACCATCACCTGTCGAAGTCACCACGCAATTGAGCGATCGCAGCGCTTTTTCAACTTCTTCTGCTTCTAGTTCACCGAGATCATCGTCCCCTCGTTCAACTAAACCCAACACTTGCTGAACTCGGGATAATCGTAAATCGATGCTGCGGGTCAACGTTTCAGGCCGATGATCGTCCGTCGCTTGTGCCACCACTTGCCCGCCTGCCAATTCTAAAATAAGCTGCACAGCGCGTTGGTGAGCGAGTTCGAGTTCCGCATGGTTAACGCCTCGTTCGTAGCGGGCCGAAGCTTCCGATCGTAATCCTTGGCTACGGGCGGACCTGCGAGTGACAGCCGCATCAAAAATCGCAGCTTCCAACACCAAATTGCGGGTACCATCAAAAACTTCAGTCTCGCTGCCGCCCATCACTCCAGCCAGGGCGATCGGATGATTATTTGCGGTAATGTAATGAGTCTGGTCAGTAGCGGTGCGAATTTGGCCATCCAGAGTTTTGAGCGTTTCACCCACATCAGCTAACCGAGTTCCCAACACGATCGGAGTCGCCCCAGCCACTTGAGCCAGCCGATCGCCATCAAACGCATGAAGCGGCTGTCCCCATTCCAACATCACGTAGTTGGTCACATCTACAATATTACTGATGGGCCGCACTCCAGCCGATTGCAATCGTCGCTGCAACCATAGGGGCGAATCCGTCACCTGAACCCCATCGATCGCTGTAGCAATGTAAGTCGGACAGGCCGCAGAATTGGTTAAATGGATTGACAACCGATCGGACTCTGGACCTACAACAGGGGTAGTTTCCGGCATTTTCAACGCAACACCCGTCAAAGCCGCAATCTCACGGGCAATGCCAATCATGCTCAACGCATCAGCCCGGTTCGCCGTCGAACTCAAATCTAAAATCACCTCATCAAGGCCCAGCAACGGTCCGGCATCGAGTCCGGGCTTAAGCGTTGCCGTCGTCTCATCAAAAATATGAATCCCATCGGAGTCTTTGGTTAGCCCCACCTCAGACAAGGAACAAATCATTCCGTTGGATGGCTCACCCCGTAACTTAGCGGGCCTAATTTTTAGCCCTTCCGCCCCACATTTTGGTAGAAAAGTTCCGATCGTCGCCACAGCAACAAAAATATCAGCCTTCACATTTGCCGCACCACAGACAATCTGTTGAAGTTCCCCGGTGCCAATATCAACCTGACAGACACTGAGCTTATCCGCATTAGGATGAGATTCTCGGCTCACCACACGTCCCACCTTAACGCCCTCCGCCCAAGTCCGACGATCCTCTATCTCTTCCACCTCGAACCCCGCCATAGTCAATAGATGAGCTAGATCTTCGGGAGAGTGAGAAATGTTAACGAATTCTTGAAGCCAAGATAAAGAAATACGCATCGGACCGCTTGCTGTGAGGAGTGTTGAATCCTAACGATTGTAACGCCTTCAGGCCTTCACTAAACCGCCAAACCCAAGCGAGACCCCATCGTTTCTATGAGAAACTGAAAATAATGGAAAAGGTAAGTTCCTACAGGCCTAGAGATGCAGATAGGGAATTGTATTATTCGTCACTTTGGCAAAAACAATAATTCCGCCCTGTCCGGAGAGGTCAACAACTGACAGAAGAAAGAATCACATCAAGTTCATAGGCACCATCCGTTTGTAGGTATTGCATAAATTCTCTATAGAAATGTCTACATTTATTGTGGGATGATGGGAAATGTAGGATGTAGTCATTTGATTCAGGTTGAAATATTAAACTTAAGAACTAACGACTCGATTGTAAGAGTGTGGTTACGAAGTTTTAATTACAAGCCTCTGTTTTCCCTTTCAGTCCAATATTGTCATTGAGCTAAGCGCGGGTAAGGTGCATGAGCTACTGCTTGAGTCCAGGTTGTCCCAATCCAGAAAATCTAATTGATGCTGTAACCTGCCAAGCTTGCGGCTCTCCTCTGCTGTTACGGGGGCGATACAGGGTTCTTCATGCTCTAGGACAGGGGGGCTTTGGCGCTACCTATTTGTCAAGGGATGAAGTGCTGCCTGGTCAACCGAACTGTGTCATTAAACAACTTCGCCCAAACACCACCGCACCGCACATCATGCAAATGGCGCGGGAACTTTTTGAGCGAGAAGCCGAGACTCTCGGACGGATTGGTAACCATCCTCAAATTCCTCGGTTACTGGATTACTTTGAGTCGAGCCAGGAATTCTATTTGGTCCAAGAGTACGTGAGTGGCTCGACCATTCAACAGGAAGTCAAGCGCCACGGCTGTATGGGTGAATTGAAGGTGAAGCATTTCCTCAGTGAAGTTCTTCCCGTATTAGATTACATCCATAGTCAGCAAGTGATTCATCGAGACATTAAACCAGCCAACTTGATTCGCCGATCGCACGACCAGAAGCTAGTACTAATCGATTTTGGCGCGGTCAAAAATCATGTCCAAACTACGGTCACAGACGCATCTGAGAATACAGCATTTACGTCCTATGCGATCGGGACTCCCGGTTTTGCTCCCCCCGAACAAATGGCGATGCGGCCTGTTTTTGCTAGCGACATCTATGCATTAGGAGTCACTTGCATATACATGTTTACGGGAAAGGCCCCGAAGGATTTGGCCTACAATCCCATAACGGGTGAAATGCTCTGGCAGAAGCATGTTAACGTGAGTGACCATTTTTCCAGCGTACTATCGAAAATGTTGGAAGTCTCCGTTCGACATCGCTATCAGACTGCAACGGAGGTTTTTCGTGCCTTGGATCTGGAACCCTATTTAGAAAGCCTCAATAATAGCATGACGGCCAAACGAAGCAGTCCCTCCTCCTCCTCTCTCCCCCTTTCCTCTGGAAGCAATGAAACATCCCTCGCTACTCGAACATCTAGGGCGATCCAGGCGCGTCAACAACCCAAAGAATCCACTCCCCTTAATTCACCAGAGTCCATCCGTCAACGAGCGGTTGCGGCACGATCGATTTCTAGTTCCATGACCCGAGGGGACTCGAAGGGCCGAGGTTCCAATAGTGGGGCAAGCATAGGTCGTAGTGCCACTCCTGCCCGATTAGATGCCGCGAGCGTTGAGAGCTACTATGCTAAAGGCCGACGCGATTTTGCAGCCCATCATCTAGAAATGCTCCAACTCCCACGTCTTGACTTGACAGAGGCCACATTTCATCAGGCCAACCTCAAAGGAGTTAACCTCCAAGGTTCGACGTTGACCAATGTTGATTTCGGACGTGCGAATCTTCAGGGCGCAAATTTGCGGGATGCCATTTTGATGAAGGCCTATATGAGTAATGCGGATCTTCAGGATGCGGATTTGCGCGGGGCTGACTTGCGTGGGGCTTACTTACTCAATGCAAACCTGCGCGGCACAAATCTGAGCGGTGCCAATTTAACAGGCGCAAAAATTACACCAGAACAGTTGGCCATGGCCAAGACCAATTGGATGACGGTAAAACCCAATGGCAAGCGCGGCAGCAGTTGGTAGTAATTTGAACTTAAGTTTTGATTAAAAGTCTTTATTAAACTAGGGCATCCACTCTAGTAAAAGGTTGCCTCGTGTTTCGGAGATAGTTTGGCCTTGCCAACGCTCTATTGTGGTTGCTAGACGGAGTTGAGGTGATAGGGCATAACCAACGGATACTTTGCCAATGCCGACTTCCCGATCGCTTCCCACATTAATCCAGGTTTGCTGGAGTGCGATGTCTGCGCCGCCACCCCGAGATGGAATTAGCATCAGTTTTGCACCGAGATTTAACCCTTGGCTCTGGGTGTTGGAGTAGGAAAGCGATCGCCACCCCACCACAGGGGCGATGTTGATATATCCGCCTAAGGGCAATAAATAGGTCTGGGCATCGACCCCAAAGCTACTGATACTCCTGCTGCTACTGAAATGGGAACTCAGGGTGATGGGAGTTGGTCCAAGCCGTAAATCTTCAAACCCGATCGTCACGGCATTCGTATTGGCTTGGGTAAATGGTGAATAGCCAACCTGAAAACGAGTCCGAAAGCTTGGATCGTTGGCGATTTCGCGGCGAATATCGGGGGCTTGATTAAGCCATTTTTGTAGGGTTGGACTATTGCGAATTTGAGGAGGAATATCGATGGGCATAGTCACCGCACACATAGGGTCACAGAGTATTGTCGCTAAGAAAATAGTTAATACAAAAAAGACTCCACAGTTGTGAAGCCTTGTGAATCGTATCAATTCTAATGGGAGTAACTTCAATCCTTGGCTGTTCAGCATTGCACCAAGGATCTGAATTACGGTCTAAAGAACGGTTCCATGGATTTTTTCCATGTCGATCGGCTTGATAAAATACAGCTTTAAGAGCTGGGTCACGGTGCTGACGTAGTAGGGGAGCTTTTTCAAGAACTTGAGCGGCGCTGGAGCACTGGATGCACCGATCGCTGCAAGTTTTTCGTTGTTGCTTACACAGGTCTCAAGGCTTGGATAGAAACTAGGATGATCAACATCAATGATGACGGGGAAAACTTTTCCAGCCGATCGGTTGGTTTTGTTAATCACTTCGCGCTCAAAGTCACGAGTGGTGAATCCCAACATCTCGTAGAAGCCTGTACGCTGCATATCGTTCAGGTACATGGTGACAAATACGGAAAGTAGGAAGAACCGACACCAAAGGCGAGATTTCAGGCCCGTTAAGGTGTAAGGCTGAGCACGCATCACCGCGTCAAAAAAGTCGCCATGACGGTTTTCATCTTGGCACCAGTTTTCAAAGAAATTAAAAATTGGGTAGAGCTGGTTCTCAGGATGCTGTTCTAGATGACGATAAATAGTGATGTAGCGCCAGTAGCCAATTTTCTCGGAGATGTAGGTCGCGTAGAAAATAAACTTCGGTTTAAAGAAAGTGTACTTCCGACTTTTGGTTAAGAAGCCCAAATCCAAGGACATATTGAAGTCTGACATCGCTTTGTTCAGAAACCCAGCATGACGGGCTTCATCGCGAGACATCAGGGCAAAGCCTTCCGCCAAGAGGGGATTGCGTTCTTTGAGTTTGCGGGAAAGTTCTTTGTACAGTAAAAATCCGGAGAACTCGGCAGTACAGGAGCGCTCTAAAAACTCAATGAATAGTTTACGGGCTTCGCCGCTGATGTGGTCGAAGGAGCGATCGAACAGCTCGTTACGCACAAAATGATGACGGTTGTAATCGGCGCGGAACTCTTCCATCAAGGCGGACAACTCTTCTTCGTTGACCGACATGTCCATCTTCGCCATCTCTTCAAAGTCGGTGGTGTAGAAGCGTGGGGTGAGGATGGTTTCTTTGGACGGAGTTAGCGTGCCGGGACGCAACTCTTGTAATGCAGGTTTTTTAAGAGAATCTACCATGGGTGCGATCGCGCGCTCTTGGCGGGTTGACGTGGGTTTTTGATTATTCTTGGATCAAGGTTGATGATCTGGCCTAAAGCCCTAAGTTCATACAAGCTTCTCTTGAATACGCTCACATAGTGTACCAAAAGCGCTGGAGGGATCCGAGCGAAAAACTCAGGAGCTTAATGTTTTGTTACATTGCTTCAACTTTTTAGATCAAATCTTAAGAATTTATAATGTTATTCACTTCTCCTGTCGGTATTACTGCTAGTTGCGGATGAACCATTTTTGACCATTTAGTCGCTGGGTCACGCCGAGAAGCAACAAGTCGAGAGTGACTTTGCGTTCATCAATCCGGAACGATTCAAGAGTGCTGGCTTGGGATGGGGTGTTCGTGACGGAGAAACCACGTTGGCCCTGAATATCTTCGGTGTAGAAATATAGATTGAACTGGCGTTTTTCGTCCGGAGTATTCCATTTCCCCTGGATTTGCCAGCATTCGGGTGCGTTCTCGTACCCCACTACTTCCACCTTTTGCTTCACAAACTGGAGGTCAACGGGATCGATGCCGGCAGCATCAAATGCGGCTTTGAGTCCCGGTAAGTAATGCTCATTGATGAAGGCTTGAAAGGGTTTGGCTTCGATCGCAGGGGGCTTTTCTTTTTTTGCCGGAGGTTTTTCAGTGCTAGCGGCTTTTGCTGCTTTTTCTTCGACTCTTAGTTCGACTTGTTCCGCGATAATTGGCTCTTTTTCGTCAGGCATGGCTAAAATCTGGTTCATTGGTAATATTTATCATAAACGATTCAGACAACTGGATTGACCTCGGGCACGATCGGTAATTTGAAGCTTATGACTCAATTTTCTTTATACACCGAAGACTCAGGAACTGGCTTTCCGTTGCTCTGTCTCCACGGTCATCCGGGTTCGGCTCGTAGTATGGGTATTTTTGCAGCGCGACTGAACCATAGGTTTCGGGTGATTTCACCGGACCTACGGGGCTATGGAAAAAGTCAAACGAAGGAAAGCTTTGAAATTACGCAGCACATTGATGACTTGATTCATCTACTGGATCAGCTAAAAATCGATCGGACGTTGGTGCTGGGGTGGTCGCTGGGTGGGATTTTTGCGATGGAGTTGGCATTGCGCTATCCCGATCGGGTTAGTGGATTGATTTTGGTGGCGACGGCGGCAAGACCTTGGGGGAATCATCCAAAAATTTCGTTAGCTGACAATTTATTTACTGGCTTGGCCGGAATTTTGAATATTTTGCGTCCCGGTTGGCAGTGGAATATCGACCAGTTAGGATCGCGATCGTTATTTCGCCATTTAGTTCGACAACAAACGCCCGCTGTTTACCATTATCTCGCCCGAGAAGCCGTGTATGCCTATGTCAAAACCTCACGTCAGGCAGATCAAGCCTTGAGACGAGTGATCGCAGCGGGATACAATCGAGTGCCAGATTTACCAAAACTAACCTGTCCAGCGCTGATGTTGATTGGGGAGTTCGATCGGCATATTGCACCAGCAGCTAGTCTTGAGACGGCGAAAGCGATCTCCGGGTGTGAATGGGCGACCTTCGATGCGGCTCATCTAATTCCCTGGGAATGTCCGGAAGAACTATTGAAACGCATTGAACAATGGCTGATGGCGCACCCCGAAATGGTTCGATCGCCATCTCACACACCTCATGATCAATAAACGATGAAGTACCTCCAAGCTAAAACCAAGCTCAAAGGTACTTTATCTAAATCTAAACAATATTGAAGTAAACCAAAGGCCGATCGTCAAGCTTAGTCGCTGATTGTCAGATTGGTGGGCCTACAGCGTTTAACTTCCACATGGATGTTCTGTGCTCCTTCCTGACGAAGATCATCCAGATAACCAGACTGATGGCCAACCGCATCATTAGAAGACGAAAACGGACCAAAGTAGTAAGTGCAGGTGGGTAATTCAGTTTTTACCTCAACCCACCATGCCATTCCAACTTGCGCCATGGCGCTCAGTATCAGTTCTTTCATATGGGTTAGTTTTTTAAAAATCTAACCCTCTTTATACCCGCTCCCCACTGGATTTTCAATAGCAGATGCCTTTAATTTCCAGGGATCAAGGGTTGTACTCACTCTTTGACGATAAACTTCATACAACGCCATACCTGCGGCTACAGAGGCATTCAAGCTCGGGGTTGATCCCGACAGTGGAATTGAGACTAAAAGGTCACAGGCTTTCTGAGTGACTACGCTCAATCCGTCGCCTTCGCTACCAATAACGATAACGGTTGCTTTGGCAAAATCAACGGTTTGGATGGTCTGAGCTGAGGCTTCACCGGAGGTTCCATAAATCCAAAATCCAGCTTCCTTGAGTTCTTCAAGGGCACGGGCAAGATTGACAACGCGGGCGATCGCTAACGATTCGAGAGCACCTGCGGCAACTTTACGAACTGTAGAGGTTACACCCACTGCCCTGCGCTGAGGAATCACTAAGCCTTGAGCACCCATGGCTTCAGCAGTTCGGACGATCGCACCCAGATTATGGGGATCGGTAATTCCGTCGGCGACCACAATTACGGGTTGGGTTGTTTTTTCCTTAGCGGCGGTGATTAGTTCCGTTAGATCTTTGTACTCGTGGGGCGAGACTTGGGCCGCAATCCCCTGGTGGTTGGCAAATTGAGTGATTTGGCTGAGACGCTTCGGTTCCACTTCATCAATGACAGTGCCTTGAGATTTGGCATCGTTGAGTAAGGTGTGGAAACGGTTGTCATAGCGCAGACGGGCTGTGACCCAGACTCGGTTGAGGGTGCGACCTGTTTCGAGGGCGGCTTGAACCGAATGGCGACCATAGATCATGTCGTCCTGTTCGGTCTGTGCATTTTCCGTTTCAGGCGATGCGGCACTGAATGCTTCTAAGCGACTGCTTTCGTAGCGATCGATTTTTTCTTCATCAGTGAACGCTCGGCCCTGGCCATCGTCTCCACCGCCAAACTTGCTGTTACCTTCAAATTTGTTGTAGCTGCCTCGGTTATCCCGATCGCCACGACTTTCGCTGAATTCACGATTTGGGCGAGCATCGCGGTTAAACGAGTTATCCCGATCATCGCGCCGAGCTGGGGGTTTGCGATCGAAGGATGGCCGTCCACCGGAATCCGATCGGGCTTCGTCACGGTTGTAGCCCCCACCACCACCTTTATATCCGCCACCGCCACCGCCTTCACGTCGAGGATTACTGCCTTGATATCCGCCGCCACCGCCTTCGGAACGACCTTGATATCCGCCGCCACCGCCTTCACGACGTGGATTGCTACCTTGATAACCGCCGCCACCTTCCGATCGACCTTGATATCCGCTGCCCTCTGATTTTCCTTTGTATCCGCCGCCTTCAGAACGACCTTGATAACCGCCGCCACCGCTTTCACGACGTGGATTGCTACCTTGATAACCGCCGCTCCCCTCCGATCGGCCTTGATATCCGCCACCACCGCCTTCACGACGTGGGTTGCTACCTTGATATCCACCACCGCCGCCTTCACGACGTGGGTTGCTGCCTTGATATCCACCACCACCTTCCGATCGACGCGGGCTATCACCTTGATATCCGCCCCCGCCAGTGCTTTCACGACGGGGATTATCACCTTGATATCCGCCCGTACTTTCATCGCGACGTTTGTAGCCACCACCGCCTTGATACCCGCCGCCACTATCCGATCGGCCCTTGTAACCACCGTTACCGCCTTGATATCCACCGCCGCCGGAGGAGGAGCTACCTGCTGGCTTGCGACGGGGTTTGTCATTAGAACTGCGCTTATCGTATGCCATAAGAAAACCACCCTACCAACAGGGAAACTGAAGAGAATAAAACAAAAAACAATTTCAAAATCGACCTGAAAAATAGCTATGAACTCTTGAGACCTAATGCGTCAGGACTCAGAGTTCATGAACCCTAGGCCGTGATCATGACAAAACTTAAGGATAACGCTACTCATCATTCATGAACGCGGTCTATCACACTAAACCCTTAGGGGGACAAACTTCAACTAATCACAACTTAAGAGATTAGAAAGAATTAGAACTTAAAAGCAAGATTGAATGTTTAGACGATTCTAAAACCCGCAAGCCCGATCGGCCTTAAAATTTTGTTAAGGCTTTAAATCTTGGGCAATAATCTGCAAAAGCATGATCAACCGATCGCGATCGGTCAAATGCAAGTAACCAACCAAAGTTTCCAATGCGGTTGCTTTCTGATAGATCTCAGGATCAACCCGTTTTAATCGTTGGGGAGCAGCATTACGACCGCGTTTTACAATCGCCAACTCAGGCTCATTTAGATGAACTAGCAGCCGATCGAGGGTTTTAGCTTGGGACTCCGCCCGAACCCAAGACACAACCTGTTGATGGTAAGACTGAATTCGTTGAGGCGGAAAGATAAGCAACTGTCGCACATATAGCTCATAGACGGCATCGCCCAGATACGCCAGGGCACTTGGGGAAATGCGCTGAACGTCAGCTAAGGATAGAGATGCTTGCAGGGGAGCCGATCGGCTGGAAACAGAATTAATCACAAAATATAATCACAAAAAACTACCCAGAATCCTCTAGACAAGTCCCGATAAGTAGCTTGTCTGATTAATCTGAGTAGCACGAAAGCAATCATAAATACAATGACCTAAGTCCTCGGATGGTCTAAGCGGATACTTTAAGAGTCTTTTGATTGCTATCAAAGGTCCGATCCCCCTAGATCTCCTATGCTCTACAGGCAAGCCACGCCATCAGAAAGGGGAGACTAATAGATAAATTCTGATTCCCCATTTTTAAGGGGCTAGGGGGGGATCGGGTTTCAATCGTCACAACCTTCGACCTTGAAACACCCTCTAAATCAAATGCTCGCAAGCACCCGATCGAGTGCAATCTCCGAAGAAAAGGCATCAGGCCGACTTAAAGGCTGCAATAGCGCTCACCAAATCGGGATGAAGGGAGAAAACCTTGTCAAGTTTCACTAACTTCAGCGTTTGAGTCACACGGGCATTCGTCACGATCTGAAGACGGCCTTCCGAGGAAGTGACCTTCTTAGAAATCTGAACGATCGCCCCTAAACCAGAACTATCCATCAGGTCAATCTGTGAAAGATCTAAAATTACATTACTAAAGCTGTCGTCAACGCACTTGGCTACAACCTTACGGAAGATTGCTTCAGAAAATGCGTCGAGTAATCCGGCAAGGCGAAAGATTTGGTAATTATCCTTGACTTCACGCGTGCCTCTTAGGCTAACGGTCAAGGTCAGTTGCTCAGGAATAGCGCGCCTCCTAGCTCGATGTCTTACAACTCGATATCTATTAATCCGACGAGCTAGTATATACCGTTTTTCCCAAATGTGCTTACAAATTGTTCAAAGAGATAATCGGCATCGTGGGGACCGGGACTTGCTTCAGGATGATATTGCACGGAGAATATCGGCAAAGTCTTGTGTTTCAGACCTGCCACAGTTCGATCGTTCAGGTTGAGATGAGTAATTTCTAGGCGATCGAGGGCCAAGCTATCCGGTTCGATCGCAAAACCGTGATTTTGACTAGTGATTTCGATTTTTTTGGTTAAGCCGGCGGGATGATTAAGACCTCGGTGGCCAAATTTTAGCTTAAAGGTCTCCGCGCCAAGGGCTAACCCCAGCACCTGATGGCCCATACAAATCCCAAAAATAGGCTTACCCGAGTCTAAGAGCAATCGGGTTGTGGCGATGCCTTCAATGACCGCAGCTGGGTCGCCCGGACCATTGGACAGGAAAATGCCGTCGGGATTATGGCTCAAAATTTCTTCGGCGGACGTATCCGCAGGCACCACAATGACACGGCAGCCATAGCTAGCGAGTCTCTTCAGAATGTTGCGCTTGATGCCGAAGTCGAGGGCGACCACGGTAAATTCTGGGGGATTTACAGAAGATTTCGTGGCGCAGTCACTAAATTCCCACAGCGCTTCAGTCTGTTCGGTCCATTCGTAGGTGCGATTGGTGGTCACAGCTTTGACGAGATTAAGTCCCGCCATACTGGGTGCAGCTTGAACCTGTAGAACCAAATCCGCTGGATCCAAAATTTCTGTAGAAATTGCCCCGTTCATCGCCCCGGACGATCGGAGTTTTCGGGTGAGCGATCGGGTATCAATGCCGTAAATACCAATAACATTATGCTGCGTCAGATACTCTGGCAAGGATTGAGACGATCGCCAATTGCTAGGGCGCTGACAAATATTTCTCGCAATCACGCCTTTGACATGGGGCCGATCGGACTCTTCATCATCCCCATTGACCCCTGTATTTCCCAGTTCTGGGTAGGTAAATGTAACCATTTGACCGCTGTAGCTCGGGTCCGTCAGTACTTCTTGGTAGCCTGTCATTCCCGTATTAAAGACCACCTCCCCGATCGTTGTCCCCAATGCACCAAAGGAAAAACCTGGGTAGGCAGTACCATCAGCCAACACTAAAATCGCAGGCTGGGCGGAAGAAAGGGAGACCATTAGTAATTTCCTGCAATGAACGGGCTGAACAAAACGAGCGAACTGAACAAAAGGGTGATCAAAAATAAATAAATCTGGATCATTATTGCATGGACGTGATTCACTCAAGTGAGGATCGTCAGATTAAATTTCGAGTTCTGCTTACTATCATTCTGCTTCTATGCCGCGTCAGAGTTCACCCATCAACACAGATTCTATGCGGCTCCCGATCGTAGCGCTTACTTTTATGTTGGCCGGAACCGGATGCCAAACGATCGCGCCCCCGTCCCAGACGATCGAGCCCCCCCTTCCCACCTTGCCGCCCATGCCCATCCAATCCACTGCGATCGCCACCAGTCCCCTTTATCAAACCGCGATCGCCACCGCCCAAACCGCCACCCAACTGGGCCAACAGGCAAAATCTGTCGAAGACTGGCAGGCGGTGGTGATTCAGTGGCAAACGGCGGTAAATTTAATGCAAAAAATTCCAGAGCATGATGTCAACCGAACGGCGGCGCTCAAGAATTTGGTGCTACTAGAAGAAGGTGTAGCGCGATCGAAGGCAAAGCTTAAAGAATTTCAAGGGCAATCCAGTGAACAAGAGAGCCTCACCCCGACTCAAACCATCATCTCCGCCAAACCTAGCTCCAATCCGATCGCTGCGATCGGATCCAAATACCAAGCCACCATCAAGTCTTATCGCAACAATATCCCCCTCATCGATGTGATATTTAATGGCTCCGTCAGCTTTGAGATGATGGTGGATACGGGAGCCAGCAATACGATGATCACGGAATCAATGTCTAAAATACTCCAAGTTAAGGCGGTACGATCGGTGCCTGCCAAGACCCCCAGCGGAGAAGTCGAGTTTCAGGTGGGCTATGTAAGCTCCATTACTGTTGGCGACAATTCAGTTGAAGGATTGCCCGTTGCGATCGGGACCGAGGCACTTTTGGGACACGACTTTTTTGGAGACTGCAACATCAATATCAAGCGCGACCAGAACGTCGTGGAATTCTCTCAATGCAAGAGCGACCAGACGAAAAAACCCTAGTAACCACAAAGCCTAGTAATCACAAAGATTAGTAATCACAAAACAGTGTTTCCCGCGTTGTGCGACCTGTCTTAGAATTTACGCCGGACGCAACCTTACATAGATCTTTACGCACATCGTCTCGCATATCGACATCCGTAAAATCAGCGCCCTCAATATTGGACCGATCGAATTTTGCATTGGAGGTATACGCACCTTCTAAATTGGCATTGCTTAGATTAGCATCGGTAATCCGGGCACTTTCCAAGGTCGCAAAACTCAAATCAGCGCCCGATAGATTGACAAACTCCAAATTTGCGGCGAATAAATTTACGGCATGGAGATTGGTGTTGCTGAGATTCGACTCTCGCAAATTGGTATGGTTAAACTGAGAATCCCTCAGATCTTTGCCGGACATATCCACCCGAATTAGCACATCTTTTGTATAGTCGTCCGCAATAGCTGCGGCATTCCCCCAGACCAGTCCCGCCCCCACAATTACGATCGTCATGACGATTTGAACCAGGCAACGGATTTGTAGACGGCAATAATCCAGGATGTGCGCTCTAACCATGATCACTAACCACTCTTAAAGACGAAATAAACCTTAAATTTACCATCATGCCCGCAACAGATGAACTCGGACGATCGGGCGAAGATCTAATTGCCCAATGGATTCCCACCAAAGGAGGCCAAGTTCTGGCCCAGCGCTGGCATTGCGTACTAGGTGAGATTGACATCATCGCACTGAATAGAAGCGGCGATCTAATATTCATTGAAGTCAAGACCCGATCGTCTCATAACATTGACCAAGATGGTCTGTTGGCCGTCACTCGCAGCAAGCAAATTAAGCTTTGGAAAACTGCCCAACTATTTTTAGTAAAAAATCCAAAACATCACGATCGGAACTGTCGTTTCGATATTGCCCTAGTGCAGTGTCAACCCGTCCAGAGCCAACCCGTCCACCATTCCAAAACTAAACGCCCAAATGGTTTCACCCGGACGTTTGAAAAACATGAGTTCATGTTGATTAATTACTTAGTACATGCATTTGAGCAACCGATACGATAAAGCTCTAGGATTGAAATCTCGACCTTCGAGCGATCGTTGACCCAAGCCCAGCAAAAAATAAATCTAAGCTAACGTTTCAGGACAGTAGCCCAACCCTTGAACAAATTGCTCACGGAAGGCTTCAATCTCAATCCGATCGGGGCGACCATGGGAAATGACCGCAATTTGATATTGCTGCATCACTTCCACCGGACTTTGACCGTTCTCTAATCCCCAAAGCGCCATCTTGACGCGAATATTGGGATCGTAAGGGATGCCAAGCTCATTTAGAAAAGATCTAAAGTCTCCATCTTGTTGAGCATCAATTGGTCCCGAAAACTTCACTCTAACCACCCATCCATCGAGACGATGAATCACGGTCATGAAGCCTAGCGGCAATTGAGTGCGAACATGTAGGAACTCTACAATTCTCAGGGTTAAGCTGGCGTTCGCAAGGTAGTAAAGGTAATCCATAGCAATGACTGTCCTGACAAATGCAATACTTTGATTTTTCAGCGCATTGTGCGTTTCGAGTAGAGGGCATGTCCCCAATCATGGAGCGGGAGACCACCCAAATGTCGAGCCATCACTCGCGCTATACAACTTGTAAATTAATTCTGTATTTTTGAACTCTTATTAATTGTTACTATACGCCATATCTCAATGCATTGGATCGCACTATAGTAGTATTTCTTTATATTCATTACAGATTTCATTAAAAAATAATTTATTTCACCTCAAGTTTCATCCCACTCATGCTTCCCATGGATCTCGATCGTCAACTTTCCAGCTACGACTATCTGCTTCCAGACGGCTACATCGCCCAAAATCCCGCCGAACCACGAGATCATTCCAAGCTTTTAGTGATTTCAGATCGCGTTGAGCATCGTCATTTTTACGACTTAGACGAAATCCTAAAACCAGGAGATCTCTTGGTTCTCAATAATACGAAGGTGATTCCAGCGCGCCTCTACGGGCACAAGGTCACGGGAAGCAAGGTAGAAGTTTTACTTTTGGAGGAACGATCGCACAATTGTTGGTTGGCGTTGGTTAAGCCGGGACGCAAGCTCCAACCCGGTGTCGTGATTCACTTCATCCCAAATGAGGGGATAGTGAGCGGCCTTAGCGCTGTTGTAACCGATCGGGATGATGCGAGTGGGGGCCGGATTCTGGAGTTTACGGTAGAGAATGGACGGTCGTTGCTAGAAGTTGTGGATGACTATGGCCATATGCCGTTGCCCCCTTACATTACAGAATCTACAGCCCAGGATGACCGCTATCAGACGGTGTACGCCGAAACTCTAGGGGCAGCAGCAGCTCCAACGGCGGGATTGCATTTCACCCCAGAATTACTGAATAGATTGGCCGAGAAAGGCATCGATCGGGCCTTTGTGACCTTACATGTGGGCATTGGCACGTTCCGTCCGGTGGAGTCTGAAGACATTACCCAGCACGAGATGCATGGCGAATGGATACAGGTGTCGTCGGAAACGGTTGACAAGATTCAGCAGACCAAAGCGCAGGGCGGGCGAGTGTTTGCCGTGGGGACGACCAGTGTTCGATCGTTGGAAGGCGCGGCTAGTTCGGGTTCGCTCCATCCCTATTGCGGCAAAACCAACATGTTTATCTATCCTGGCTACGAGTGGCGCGTGGTGGATGGATTAGTTACCAATTTTCATCTGCCGAAGTCGAGCCTAATGATGATGGTGAGTGCATTAATCGGGCGATCGCGATTATTAGCAGTCTACGCCGAAGCCATTGAAAAGGACTATCGCTTTTTCTCGTTTGGGGATGCGATGTTAATTTTGCCAGAGGGTAGATGCGATCGGAGCTAACCTAAAATACACCTCTGAACGATACAAAGCGACACAAATAATGAGCCACTACTTCTAGATTCAAGTCTTTAAATAATGAAAGATTACTATTAGTTTCGAGTATTAAGATAAACCTTAATCACACCAAGTTTAGTAAACAAAATCACTG
>JAYUEW010000096.1:0-4521 GCA_043739045.1 Synechococcales cyanobacterium | reverse complement strand
AATAGCAAGCCACAGACAGTAGGTTTTTAAATCCTACCGAGGTTTGAGACGCTCCGATTCATTGAAAGAGTGCGTTTTAAATGTAAAGCCTCGTGTCTAGAACAGACCGAGGTTTTGTTTTTGGGTTCTTGTTTTTGACTAGTAAGAGAAGGGTTTTAACGTCTAGACCCCAAGCCAGGAGGTGATGGTCGAATGGGTAGAACACTCGAAAATAAAAAGCAGATTGTTGCTGGACTCAAGAACTCTCTTGAAACTGCAACGTTTGCATTTGCGATTAACTATCGCGGTCTGACTGTGAGTGAAATCACAGACCTTCGGACTCGTCTGCGTGCAAAAGGTGCGGTGTGTAAAGTCACCAAAAACACCTTCATGGGCAAGGCGATCGAAGGGGACGAAAAATGGACTGCGATGGAAAGCCTGCTGAAGGATTCCACAGCGTTCATTCTGGTTCAAGAAGATGTCGGTGGTGCTGTCAAGGCATACCAAGAATTCCAAAAAGCTACCAAAAAGACGGAAGTCATTGGTGCTGTTATGGATGGCAAGCTGCTAACCCAAGCTCAGTTCAAAGATGTTGCAGATCTGCCCTCTAAGGAACAGCTTTACTCGCAGATTGCTGGTGCTGTCAACAGCATTGTGTCCAATATTGCGGTTCTGGTTCAAGAAATCCCGACTGGGGTTGCTCGTGCCGTTCAAGCTGTGGCCGACAAGCAGGCTGCTTAAGTGCTGCTGAATTGAAGGTGTTGCGATGTGAGTCGTACCCTGCTAATCCGAACATTTTGAGATTGTAAAATCTCGTTTATTACTTAGGAGAATATCCATGTCTAAGGTTGCTGAAGTTATCGAAATCATGAAGGGCTTGACTGCTCTTGAGTTGGTTGAACTGAAAAAAGGCATCGAAGAAACGTTTGATGTTAGTGCAGCAGCAGCAGCACCTGTCATGATGATGGGTGGCGGCGGAGCAGCAGCAGAAGCGGTTGAAGAGAAGACCGAATTTGATGCAGTCTTGACTGATGTGCCTGCTGATAAGAAGATCTCGATTTTAAAGGCAGTCCGTGAAATTACTGGATTGGGTCTGAAAGAAGCGAAGGATCTTGTTGAAGCTGCGCCTAAAGCGATCAAAACAGCGGTCTCCAAGGCTGATGCTGAAGCAATCAAGACTCAAATCGAAGGTCTTGGCGGTAAGGTTGAAATCAAGTAGTTTACGAACTTATTGATTTAGATTTTTGATTCAATACCAGAAAAAAGGAGCGTCTTTCGGGATGTTCCTTTTTTTGTAACTTGTTTACGATCGATACTCTGAATATCCCTGTTTTCCTGCGTTTTTGAATCCAATATATCTTCTCAATTCCCATGCAGAATGCCCCTGAAATTCCCAAAAATGCCTTAGCAAAATCTTTCTTAGAGGGCGTTTAAAAAGGCCTTGCGTTAGATCAAAAAACTGTCTAGACCGTAAATCTAAATCTTAAAAAAAACATGTTTGATCTCATCATTCACAATGGCCGAATCGCCGTTTCATCCAGCCAAACTCAAATCGCCGACATCGGTATTCAAAATGGTCTAATAACCGCGATCGCTCCCCAACTTATCGCCGCATCGCGCCAAACGATTGATGCTCAAAACCAATGGGTCAGCCCACCGTTTGTCGAATCGCACATTCATCTTGATTCGGTTTTAACAGCAGGGAACCCTCGGTGGAATCAATCGGGAACATTGTTTGAAGGGATTGAGATTTGGCGAGACTATAAACAAACGCTCACCCTAGAAGAGGTCAAAACTCGATCGATCGCAGCTCTGAAACAACAAGCCCAATATGGCGTTCTCTATGTTCGTACCCATGCCGATGTCAGCGAAAAAAATCTAATTGCATTGCAGGCATTACTGGAAGTACGCGAACAGGTCAAAGATTGGATGACGCTTCAAGTTGTAGCATTTCCGCAAGATGGAATTTATGGAAATCCCGACACAGAATCATTGCTCGAAGAAGCACTCAAACTCGGAGCGGATGCCGTGGGTGGAATTCCCCATTATGAAATGACCCGCGAAGATGGAGTTAAATCGGTTCATCGCATTTTTGAACTCGCGCAGAACTACGATCGGTTGATTGATATTCATTGTGATGAAATTGATGATGAACAATCAAGATTTCTTGAAGTAGTGGCGGCCTGTGCCATTCGATCGGACTACGGCGATCGCACCACGGCTAGTCATACCACCGCATTTGCGTCCTACAATAATGCTTATGCCTTGAAATTAATGGGATTGCTCAAACGATCGGCCATTAATTTTGTCAGTAATCCATTGATTAATATCACGTTGCAAGGCCGCACTGACACCTATCCAAAACGGCGTGGAATCACGCGAGTTAAAGAACTGTGGCAGGCGGGATTAAATGTCAGTTTGGGTCATGATTGTATTCAAGACCCTTGGTATTCTCTCGGGACAGGCAACCTATTGGATGTTGCGAATATGGCTGTGCATGGTTGTCAAATGACGGGAATGGATGAAATTCGAGCCTGTTATGAAATGGTGACGTGGAATGGAGCGAAAACTCTAAATATCCAGGACTACGGTTTAAATGTGGGTAATCCAGCAAATATTATTGTAGTGGAGGGTAACAATCCCTACGATATTATTCGTCGCCGGAGTTCTGTACTGTTTGTGGTGTCATCTGGGCGGGTGATTGCGACCACGCATCCAAATCAGGTTGAATGGTTGTTGTAATGGGTGGGATTCGGACGGTCGCCCCGATCGCCACCATGACCGTAACCGAAAACACGGAAACGAAGATAATTTGATGCGATCGATTGAGTGCAATCATGAGGGAACTCCTAGGCCGAGGAATGCGGGTAAGATGATTATTTTGGGCGATACCAGACTCTATAAATGAAGCGATCGGCCTTATGCAAACTCAAAGTCTTCTGTACTACTACAATTTCACTTTTTTACCGTGAAAATCGCTTACCTTATAGATCATCTTTTTGAACTAAGTCCTCTGGAAGATCTTTAATTTCTATCCTAAAAAGCACGCACTAGACGGTAAAATATTGAGCGCTTCGAGGGCCGTCTTGCCCCGAGGGTCTCACAATAGTCCAAAGGTTTTGAACTTATGTCTGGCGAATCTGGATCTAGCGAACAACTTGGCAAACTGCTTGGCCAAAACCTGGGCCAAAAACTGTACGAAGGGAAAGCAAAAATTCTCTACGCTACGGACAATCCTGATGTCTTGCTGACTTATTTTAAAGACGATGCCACAGCCTTTAATGGTCAAAAAAAGGACAGTATTCGGGGCAAAGGTGAAATTAATAATGCCATTTCCGCCCATCTGTTCAAGCTGATGGAATCTAAAGGTATTCCGACCCATTTTGTCGAAATGCCATCTTCGACCCAAATGTTGGTGAAAGCCGTCACTATTGTTCCTCTGGAGGTCGTCGTCCGCAACATCGCAGCCGGGAGCTTGTGTAAACAAACGGGGCTGGAATTGGGCAGCAATATCGAGCCGTCTTTGGTTGAGTTCTATTACAAAGACGATGCTCTAGGTGATCCGTTGTTGACGATCGATCGGATTCGGCTGATGAACATTGCTAGCGATGATGACGTGAACACATTGCGGACCATGGCGCTACGAATCAATGATGTTTTGAAAGAATTCTTCAATCAATGCGGCATTACCCTGGTCGATTTCAAATTAGAATTTGGCCGCGATCGTAGTGGAACGATCTTACTTGCGGACGAGATTAGTCCTGATACTTGCAGATTATGGATTCAAGGGGAACCTGATCCGAAAAAGCGCGTCCTCGATAAAGATCGCTTCCGTCAGGATATGGGCAATGTCGAGGAAGGGTATCAGCAAGTTTTAGAACGCGTGTTGAAAAATTCACCTGTCTAATAATTTCCAACAATTCCGGTTTGAATTCGTTTTAAACCCGTTGGTTGTTTACCAGACTTTCGACTTACTCCCTTTCCTGATATTGTGAATCACTAAGTTACGTAACATACCGTAGTGGTAGTTGCGGGTTTGAGTTGAACGGTCTGGTGGCACCGCTAATGCACCAGATGGCGATGACTTTGTGTTGGTGTGTTTTAGGAGTGAATTGATCGTGCGTGATCGGCGTTTTTCTCAAGTTTGGTTAGTTCTGTTGGCGACCACTGCGGCGATCGCGGTCCCTGAAGTCCACCGCGCAGATGCGTCAACCGACTCTCGGTTGGGAACAAACGGCATCCAAATACGACAAGCCTTATTATCGTCCGAGTCTGAGGCCGCTAAATCTGTGGCATCTGTTGCCAATGTCTCAGTCGCAGCAGCCACTGTCAGTGAGCCAGTCGTAACTCGATCGATCGCGTATACCGCCACTGATTCAGAGGTAAAGCCCGCCGAGGTTAAGCCCGCCGAACCAGCGATCGTTACTTCTACCCCAACCGTTTTGGCTCAATCTGGCCAAGAATCATCCAACCAAATCAAAATTACACCTGACGGCCTTGTCAAACCACCGATCACTCAACCGATCGAGGCTCCAACATTAA
>JAYUEW010000095.1:0-3096 GCA_043739045.1 Synechococcales cyanobacterium | reverse complement strand
GGAAGAATATCTGCGTTATTGGTGCAGCTTGTAAGACAAAGAATAGCTGCGATCGAATAATAGCGGACGTTCATTGTAGTACCTGTGAGAAGCATTAATGTATTAAATGAATTATAAGTGTGAACCCTAAGCAATATTCATCTCGATCGCTAAAATAAAATCTCTATTACAATTTCTATTCTGTTACACCGAATTTCAATGTCTGACTTTGCCGCCCTCGATCTCAAAATCATTCAAATTAACCAACGCTTGAAAGTTGCTCAGCTTGGTGTTCAACTTGAGCGCCGTGGCAGTCGGTTGGCTTTGCGATCGACGCTCCCCCCGCGTCCCGGAAGCGATCGCCTTCGTCCGACCCAGCAGCGCCTCAGCCTTGGGATTCCCGCCACGACCGCCGGACTTAAGCAAGCGGAGCAAGAAGCTAAAGTATTGGCCCTGAAGTTGATGCAAAATTCGTTTGAATGGCGAGACTATGACCATGCGATCGATGGAAAACGCTTGACTAATCTTGAACTGTCCCAGCAAATTGATGCCTTTGAACAGGAATTCTTTGCCGCCACTCACCGAACTCAAAAGCCTGCTTCAGCCAAAACTACTTGGCGGGGTGCCTATGAACCCTATCTGCGAAAACTAGAAACGATCGCCCGTGAAAATCCATCGTTTTCATTATCTGAAGCGATCGGTAAAACATTGCAATCTATTGAGGCGAACTCTCGCAGTCGTCAAATTGGAGTGATTGCGTTAGTGGCGTTTGCAACATTTATGCAATTGGAAATCGCGGATGATTTGAAAGGGAAATATGCTGGAAATCAAGGATTCGATCGGTTAAAAAAAACGCGCGAATTACCAACGGATGATCAAATTCTGCATCATTGGAACCAAATTCCTAATCCTAAATGGAAATATGTTTATGGTGTGATGGCTGCATTTGGATTACGAAATCATGAAGTATTTTTCTGTGATTATGGCGACTTGTTGAAAGGTGAAAATCAAGTGCAGGTGCTGTCTACGACTAAAACAGGAACTCACGAAGTTTGGGCGTTTCATCCCGAATGGGTAGATCAGTTTGAACTACGATCGCCCTTATTGCCAGACGTAAATACTAGTCTTGAAACTACTACATTGCAAACAGTCGGTCAGCGCGTCACGGCTCAATTTCGGCGATATAATATTCCCTTTTCACCCTATGATTTGCGCCATGCATGGGCAGTGCGAACCATTCATGTGGGATTGCCTGATACGGTAGCGGCGAAAATGATGGGCCATTCGGTGACAGTTCATACTAAAACGTATCACCAATGGCTCACAAGACGAGATCAGCAAGCGGCGGTTAATGCGGCACTTAGCCGATCTATCTCTAATTCAATCTAGCGAAACTAAGCCAAATCATTCTAATTTTATATCATTCATACTATACAAATCAGATGCCTTTGATTTTCCATCAAGAAGACAGCTTACCGTCATATCACCCATAACATTAATGGCGGTGCGAGCACGGTCCAGGAACCAATCCACCGTGATTAATAAGGCAATATATTCAGTCGGTAATCCAACCGATGAAAACACTAACGTCATCGTTACAAGACCTGCTTCTGGAATGCCAGCCGCCCCAACTGATGCAACAATAGAAGTTAACATCACCGTGATTTGTTGTGGAACACTGAGTTCATAGCCTAGCAATTGCGAAATGAACAATGCCGCCATCGCCTCATAGAGTGCTGTGCCATCATTATTGAAATTGCTGCCAACCAGTGAACCCAAGGATGCTGACGATTCTCGGAGTTTGAATTTATGAATTAATGCCTCATAGGTAATGGGCATTGTTGCGGTGGATGATGCGGTTGAAAATGCGGTAATTAATGGATCTGATCCTTGACGCAAAAACTGCATCGGACTCACCCAAGATCCTAGCTTAATGCGCACTAGATAATAGCAAGCTTGTAAACACAAACCGACCAATACCGCAATCACTAACGCGCCTAGTTTTTTAAAGGGTTCAAATCCTTCCAATGCGATCGTTTTCGCGACAATTCCAAAGACCGCCAACGGAACCCAATTAATCACCCAATGCAAAATCCCAATTACGGAGTCAAAGAGGATTGAAATGGTTTGCTCGATCGGTTTGTAATCCGTCAAACCTTTTTCTATTTGTTTGGCTTTGATGCCGCGAAGAACTATCCCAAAGGCCAACGCCACAAAAATCAACTGCAATACATTGTTATCAACGAGTGGCTTTACAACCGACTCCGGCACCATATCATTCAGCAAGCCCCAAGGATCCAAGGACTTACCGAGAGTTTGAGATGACGGCGCTATTGCAATCTTGCCCCAACGACCGGGCTGCATGACATTCGCCACTCCCAATCCAATTACGATCGCGGCCAGTGTATTGGTAATCAATAGCAAACTGAGTTTTCGACCGGAGTTCCCTGGAATAGAGGCAGTCATAAAGGAATGCAACACGGCCAACAAAATCAACGGAGTCGCTAGGGTGCGGAGTGCCTTCAAAATCAAGCTCGATGGCAGTGCTAACTGAGCAATCAGAGTTCGCATCTCGGGACTTGCGTTGCCAGCCCCTAAGGCAATTCCTAGGACGACCGCAAACCCTAAGGAAATCACAATTTGAAGATAGAGCGGAATCGATCGCACGTATTTCAGAAATTTGCCCATGGAAATTGACCTAAAATGAATGAAGGAAAAATAATCGATATTTGCATACTACCAGCGTCATCGCACGGATAGCTTCAGTGTAGGGTCTGAACGGATATTCGATCGTTCAAGGTTAACTCAGCTTTTAAGCTCTAATTGGCTCTACCCGGTTCTATGCCTTGGAGGTAGGTTAAAGAGGTAACAGGTTTAATAAGCTGAAAGAACGATTACAAAAGTCAAATCTCGGTAATCCAACTGAAATTAAAAGTCGTCCCCATGCCGATCTGAGATTCAAGTGTGATTTTGCCACCATGAGTTTCCACGAGCTTCTTGACGATCGATAGCCCGATTCCAGTGTTGTTTTTATCGTTACCCGACAATGTTTTAAAAATATCAAACACCCGTTCTTGGTTTTCTGGAGCGATCCCAGGACCATCATCGGTCACACTA
>JAYUEW010000094.1:0-13144 GCA_043739045.1 Synechococcales cyanobacterium | reverse complement strand
GGTCACATTTTGCACTACGAACGGCGACTCGATTTGCGATATGGACTGCTGAGCCGTTCGGTGCGGTGGCGTAGCCCCAATGGAAAGACCTTAGATTTGCATTTTGAGCGCTTTGCGAGTCTGGCAGATCCGCAAGTATTAGTAATGCGTTGCCATATTACGCCGATTGATTTCAATGGTGAGATCGAGGTGCAATCCAGTCTTAATGGCTATCCTGAGAATCAAGGCTTCGACCATTGGGAACAAATCGATCAGGGCAAATTGGAACAGGAGAATGAGCAGGGAATTTGGTTACAACTTCGCACTCGGCATTCACAAATTGAACTCGGCATGGCCGTTAAAATCGCCGTAATTGGAACCGAGGCATCCTTACATATAGCGACTCCCATTGGCGATCCGACCTTGACGGCTGCCTTTAGTTCGATCGCGGGACAGACCATCTGCATAGAGAAATTCGTGACAGTATTTACATCTCAAGAGACGGCAGTGCCAGCACAGGCAGCACAGGATAAATTAGCGGGATTGCCAGCTTATCAATTGCTATTCACCTCTCATCAGCAAGCTTGGGATCGGGTTTGGTATGAAAGCGATATCGAGATTGAAGGCGATCTTAAGGCACAACTAGCAGTTCGCTACAACCTATTTCAACTCTTCATCAGTGCCTCCGATCATAACGATCGCGTTAGCGTCTCGGCAAAAACACTTTCGGGATTTGGGTATCGAGGTCATATTTTTTGGGATACAGAAATCTTTGTCCTGCCCTTTTTTACCTTTACACAACCCGCGATCGCCCGTAGCTTATTAACCTATCGTTATCACACTTTAGCGGGAGCAAGGCGCAAAGCCTTACATAGCAGGTATCAGGGGGCAATGTTCTCTTGGGAAAGCGCTGCTACTGGTGACGAAGTGACGCCCCAATCTTCGATATCGACCGATCCCTATGCTGAAGCCGTCCGCATCTGGTGTCGCGATCGTGAAATCCATCTCAGTGCCGACATTGTCTATGCTATTTGGCAATACTGGCAAGCAACGGGTGATGATGATTGGCTCTGCGCCTATGGAGCCGAAATTATTTTTGATACGGCGCTGTTCTGGATGAGTCGCTTGGAGTGGCATGTTGAGCAAGAAAGATATGAACTATGCGGTGTAATTGGAGCTGATGAATATCACGAGCAAGTGAATAACAATGCCTTTACTAATCGGATGGTGCAGTGGCATCTGGAAAAGGCTGTAGCTGTTTATGACTGGTTGCATCAAAGGTTTCCTAATCGCTTGATAGAACTGGGACAAAGGCTGCAACTTACTTCAGAACATCTACTGCATTGGCAAACTACGATCGCTAAGATATATATTCCTTACGATGCAAACACAGAATTAATCGAACAATTTGAAGGATTTTTTAATCTCAAAGATATTGATCTAAAAGACTATGAACCTCGCGATCGATCGATTCAGGCTGTACTTGGTATCGAGGAAACAAATCAGCGACAGGTACTCAAGCAACCCGATGTGCTGATGCTCCTCTATCTAATGCGAGACGTGCAATCAGATTTAAATTGCCATGGTGTATTGCAAAAAAACTGGAACTACTATGCTCCTCGTACAGACAGCACTTATGGATCGTCCCTGACTTCCGCAATTCACGCGATCGGTGCGGCCAACCTAGGCAAAGTAGCAGAAGCTGATGAACAATTTATGCGTGCAGCTCTGGTCGATCTAGAAGACAATCGCGGCAATACAAATGACGGCATTCATGCAGCTTCAGCAGGTGGAGTTTGGCAAGCAGTGGTATTTGGCTTTGGAGGTATTAAGTTATTAGAAAATGGTCCTGTTGCCACTCCCCATCTCCCTCCGACATGGACTCGCCTCAAATTTAAACTACATTGGCGTGGCACTTGGCACTGTTTCGATTTAAGTCCCTCCCATTCTCAAGTATCTGACATTAAAGGCTTCGTTTTCGACCTCGATGGAGTTCTAACGGATACTGCGGAATTTCACTATCTTGCTTGGCAGAAACTAGCTGACGAAGAAGGTATTCCCTTCGATCGAAAGGCAAATGAAGCGCTGCGTGGCGTGGCTCGTCGGGCATCCTTGCTGCTGATTGTCGGCGATTCTCCAGGGGAGAGGCTACGCCAACGTCCCTATTCAGAAGTCCAATTACAGGAAATGATGGAGCGCAAAAATCGTTACTATGTGAACTCGATTGCAACCATCACACCGAATAACCTATTGCCAGGAGCCTTAGAACTTCTAAAAGAACTGAGGCAAGCGGGTATAAAAATTGCGATCGGTTCTGCCAGTAAGAATGCTCGTAGCGTGATTGAGAAATTGCATTTAAATGATTATGTAGATGCGATCGCGGATGGAAATAGTGTCCAGAAACCTAAACCCGCCCCCGATTTGTTTCTCTATGCCGCTAAATTATTAGGGCTTGATCCTGCTGAATGCGTGGTGGTTGAAGATGCTGCTGTGGGAATTGAAGCGGCGATCGGTGCAGGGATGTGGACCGTTGGACTTGGACCTGTTGATCGATTGAAAGCAGCTCACGTTATTCTCCCTAGCCTGATGAATGTTCGCTGGAGCGATTTACAAACGCAGTTAAACGCAAGAATCCGTGATGAATAATTGAATTATTTTTGAGACATTTCCCCATTCAACCCGTAACAAAAATAGACGATCGGAATAGCTCTATTTTGTGGGAATCAATTTAGCAAAGTACATTTGTTTCGGTAACGATTTATCGCGTAATCAATCAATTCATCCAGCAAATCAAACAAGGGTTAGTCAAAGTATGGAGATAACATCATCTTAAAATCTTGGCCTATTAATTTAATAGCATTTAATAGCTACATCAGGAGCCTTAACTATGAACTGGAAAACATTGACGATCGCATTCATCGCCACAATAGTAGTGCTGTTTGCTGGAAATGCGATCGCCCAAACTGATCTCAATATCAATAATATCAATCTGATTCGATTGGGCGGAAGCGTCACAGTCGCAGAAAAGCAAGTTGTAGAGAGTGCGATCGCGATTGGTGGTTCAGCTATTGTTCAACCTAATTGACGGGTGACAAACGATCGACAAAGCAATGTGTATCGGTTCTTAAGCGGGCTGTTGATTGTCACCGTACTTGCGCTGATTCCATTTGTCGGCGGGATCGTCGTGGTTGTCGTGAGTGTACTGGGTTTGGGATCGCTCCTTACCTGGAAATTCGGTAAGGTACAACCGCCAATCTTGGAATAGATTCAGTCAGTTTCACAAGGAAGATAAGATTATGGCTACGATCGCCAAATTAAATGCTGCGGATGGCTTACGGGATCAAGATGCGAATGGTTTGTCATCTACGATCGCCCTCACTCGGCTCAAAGAAGAAGGCTACAACGAACTTCCCTCGGCTGGCTCCCGCAGAATTGGGACGATCGCCTGGGAAACGGTGCAAGATCCGATTTTCCTTTTGTTGGGTGGCGGTGGCATCATCTATTGGATTTTAGGCGACCTCCAAGAAGCCTTGATCTTGCTGGGGTTTGTCTTTTTCATCACCGGGATTAGCCTCTACCAAGAAGGTAAGACCGAACATGCCCTAGAAGCTCTGCGAGATCTGTCCAGTCCGCGTGCTCTGGTGATTCGAGATGGGGAGCGCAAACGCATTGCGGGGAGAGAGGTGGTTCGAGGAGATGTCTTAGTATTGGCAGAGGGCGATCGGGTGCCTGCGGATGCCATTGTGGTGTCCTGTGCCAATCTCTCCACCGATGAATCCTTATTAACGGGGGAATCTCTGCCCGTTCGTAAAGTGACTGCTGAAGGCAAGGTAACAATGGCCCGTCCTGGCGGTGACGAATTGCCCTTTGTCTACGCTGGAACCTTGGTAGTACAGGGGCAAGGAATGGTGAAAGTTCAAGCGATCGGTGCTCAGACGGAAATGGGCAAAATTGGCAAGGCGTTACAAAACGTGAAGCCTGAGACTACCCCCTTGCAGCGGGAAATGAATCGGTTAGTGAATCGATTGTTGGGCATTGCGTTAGCGCTCTGTGTCGCCATTGTGATCATTTATGGAGCGACCCGAGGAGATTGGCTTAAGGGTTTACTGGCAGGGATTACATTAGCAATGGCAATTTTGCCGAATGAATTTCCCGTTGTTGTGACTATCTTTTTAGCTTTGGGAGCTTGGCGCATTTCTCAAAACCATGTCTTGGCTCGTCGGGCTGCCGCTGTTGAAACCCTGGGTTCTGCGACGGTTCTGTGTGTGGATAAAACTGGGACGCTGACCCTGAATCAGATGGCAGTCCAGCAGCTACTCCCTCATAACTCAAAAAATGCTCAGTCTTATGATTTAGCTGTGCATTCACAAGATCCACTGCCCGAAGCTGTGCATGAATTAGTTGAATTTTGTATTCTTGCAAGTCAACGCGATCCCTTCGACCCAATGGAAAAAGCCTTTAAGCAATTGGGCGATCGCCATCTCGCTAACACGGAGCATTTGCATAATGATTGGATGCTGTTACGAGAATATCCACTCTCGCCAGAACTATTGTCGATGTCTCACGTTTGGCAATCGGCTAATGGTGAACAGTATGAAATTGCGGCAAAGGGCGCACCAGAAGCGATCGCCGATCTCTGCCATTTCACGCCCCCACAGCAACAAATTCTAGGGGCACAAGTCAGCGCTATGGCAACTCAAGGATTGCGAGTGTTAGCAGTTGCCAAAGCCTCTCTGCTGGAAACACCGCCAACCTTTCTGCCGCCCCACCCGTCACTCAACCCCGCTCATTTACCGGAACAACAGCATGATTTCCCATTTCAATTTATCGGCTTAGTCGGACTATCCGATCCCGTGCGTCCAACAGTGGCAGCAGCCATTCAAGAATGTTACACCGCTGGTGTTCGCGTCGTGATGATTACAGGTGATTATCCGGCTACGGCGCAGGCGATCGCTCGACAAATTGGTTTACAGGAAATCGGAGCCATCATGACTGGAGCCGAATTGGATCAGATGAGTGATGCTGAACTCCAGCAGCGGATCCAAAATACGAATATTTTTGCCAGAGCCGTCCCCGAACAAAAATTGCGGTTAGTCAATGCCTTGAAAACAAAGGGTGAAGTTGTGGCGATGACGGGCGATGGTGTAAATGATGCTCCTGCACTCAAATCGGCGCAAATTGGAATTGCCATGGGAGAACGCGGCACGGATGTTGCCCGTGAGGCGGCGGCGTTGGTGTTACTGGATGATGATTTTTCGTCCATTGTGCAAGCGGTCAAGCTCGGACGACGCATTTTTGATAATCTTCGTAAAGCGATGGCGTACCTGCTCGCGATTCATATTCCGATCGCTGGCATGTCTTTAATTCCTGTCTTGTTTAAGTTGCCGTTAGTCTTACTTCCTGTTCACGTTGCGTTCTTGCATTTGATTATTGATCCCGCCTGCTCAATTGTATTAGAAGCCGAACCCGCAGAACCTAATGTGATGCAGCGTCCACCCCGCAATGCCAAAGAACCCTTATTTGGTCGCAAAACGGTTGGTCTAGCTCTGCTGCAAGGCTTGGGAATTTTGACGATCGTCCTTGCCATATTTGTGGTGACGCTCTATCGGGGCCAAGGTGAGCTAGATGCCCGCGCCTTGACGTTTACCACACTAATTTTGGCAAACTTATGCTTGATTGTGAGCGAACGTTCTTCATCTCGCCTCAGCCTCAAAGTACTCAAAGCTCCTAATGCAGCTCTATGGTGGGTCGTTGGTGGCGGACTGCTTTTCCTCGCTCTTGTCCTTTATGTTCCATTTTTGAGTCAGTTGTTTAGTTTCTCTTTTTTGCATCCGATCGATCTCGCGATCTGTTTAGCGGGTGGAGCGATCAGCTTACTTTGGTTTGAGTCTCTGAAGTTTCTAAATCGCCCCACAAACACAAGAGAGTAATTGCCCCAATCTCAATTCAAAATAATTTTGTGAGTGATCTGACCCTGGGCATCAATGTCATAAATAATTGGAATGGCTGTTCCTAACTCAACATTCACGATCGCCTCTTCCGATATGTTTTCCAGATCCTTAATAATGGCTCGGAGTGAGTTGCCATGGGCTGCAATCAATACATGATCACCAATGATTAAATGCGGCAAAATACGATCGTGAAAGAATGGAATAGTCCGCTTTACAGTATCGGCCAAACTTTCCCCGCCCGGTGGAGCTACAGCATACGATCGTCGCCAGAGTTGTACCTGTGCGTTCCCAAATTTTGCAGCGGTTTCAGCTTTATTTAGTCCTTGCAGTTCACCATAGTATCGTTCATCTAATCTTGCTGTCGGATAAATGGGTAGCTCTTGATTGCGGTCGCCTTTATAGTTATCCCAACCGTGCCAGTCTTCATCATTTGTTTCATGCTTAATGATGGGAATTTTGCCGTCGCAGATCTCATTTTGTTCTGTGAGAATGAGGATTGCAGTTTCGATCGCACGAAATAGCAGACTGGTAAAGCAAACGTTAATTCGATACTCCTTTAGTTTGGTGGAGGCGATCGTGGCTTCTCCGCGTCCCTGTTTACTTAAAGGCACATCAACCCAGCCTGTAAATTTATTCTCCGCATTCCAAAGGCTTTGTCCGTGACGAATCAAAATTAATTTAGCCATTCCACTCCAATTTCCATAGGCAATCGTATAGATTTTGAGAAAGTTAGTATTTACCAGGAATGAAGCGCCCGGAGTTGCGGTGTTTTCTTCAATTGATGTTCCTCCATTCGCGTCAAGACATCTTCGAGAATCGTCACAGCCTCAGCAATAAACGGGCCTTTATTCAGCATGACGCACTCAGCCCGTTCTGCCATGGCTGCATCCGTTATTTCTGCCCGTGAGGGAATGCCATTTTTGACGAGATTTTCTAGCACCTGAGTCGCCCAAATCACCGGAATATGAGCCGCTTCGCAGAGCCAGAGAATTTCTTCTTGAATTTCCGCCAACCGCTGATACCCGATCGCGATCGCTAAATCACCACGCGCAATCATCACGGTGAATGGCTGTTGGCCTGCCGCTTGCACAATTAATTCAGGTAAATTGCTAACGGCTTGGGGCGTTTCAATCTTCGCCATAATGGAAATTTTGCGGGGATGCGGCATCCGATCGGCTAACTCTTTCTGGAGTAACTTAATATCGTCGGCAGATTGCACAAATGAATAGCCCACAATATCGGCATGGGCTGCGACAAAATCTAAATCCTGGCGGTCTTTATCGGTCAACGGACTGAGTTTCAAGTCTGTATCAGGGAAGTTAAGTCCTTTGTCGGGCTTCAATTTACTGCCCTTCAAACTTGCGTGGGTAACGCGTAGAAGAACGCCGTGTTTGGTCAGAGATTCTACCCGTGCGCCAATTCGACCATCATCAATCCAAGCTGTTGCGCCCACTTGCAATCGATCGAGTACTTCGGGCAGCGTACAAGTGGCTTGGAAACAAGTTGCATCTTTTGAACTAGACAGGTTGTGAGTTAAGACTAGACATTCTCCCAGCGAGATTCGATGTTTGTGCTTCGGCGCGATCACCTCACCAATCCGAGGCTTTGGTCCGCCCAAATCCATTAAAACCTTGCAGACTTGTCCAGTTTCTATCTCAGCCCGCCGAACATTTTCAATCATCGCCTCCCACAGAGCAGCATTGTCGTGGGCACAGTTAATCCGGACACAGTTAGTGCCACGCTGAAGCAGATCTCGCACAAATTCGTAATTGCTAGCGGCTTCTGGTGGTAATGTCACCATGATTCTGACGCGGCGCTGGGCTAAAGTCTGACCAAAGACTTCCTCAGTATGTAGCTGAAGTAGGCGATCGCCCTCGAAAAAAGACTCGATCGGTGGGCGATTTAGATGCTCAGGCGAATCGTTACCACAAATGAGTTCCAGGGTCGCAATCACAGTATCCAGATTGGGCATAACTCGGGCTTCAATCCGGCCTAATGACGATAAGCCCCAGGGCATGAGCGCAGTTTGCAGATCGCGGAGATCATGCTGACGTAAGGCTAGATAATGAGCCAAATTCAGGGCACTAGTGAGAAACTCCGGACGCTGAATGTGTGATTGCCATTGGTCAAAGGTCGCTTGTCCCGTGCTGGCAACCGTCTTGCGAAGGGCTTGCAGTGTCGATCGTACAACCTGTGGATTCGATTGATTTAACGGTTCGACATAACGTTCTGAAGTGGTGCTAAGCATAAATCAAAGACTCCTAAGTTGATAGGTACAAATGTTTTCTTAAGGGATATTTCTAAGCACAATTAAATATAAATTTATTGAATCGGCCTAAAGCTCCAGCGTGTCAAAAATGTCTCGTAAAATGTGGGCAGAATGAATGATCTGTTGTTGCTCCAGATCGCTGAGGGTGAGGTTAACTTTCTTAGTCACACCTTTTTCATTCACGACTGAGGGTAGGCTGAGACAAACATCATAAATGCCATAGAAGCCATCTACCAGTGAGCTAACCGTCAAGACACGTTCTTGTCCGTGGAGGATTGCTTTGACAATTTCAGTTGCAGCTAATCCGATCGCATAGGAAGTTGATCCCTTGCGTTTGAGAATTTCATAGCCAGCATTTTTCACGCGATCGAATAGCTCCTGGAGTGCCGCGTGTTCTGCTGGATCGTAAAGGGGCATTCCGGCAATATTTGCCTTACTCCAGACGGGTACTTCACTATCTCCATGTTCGCCGATGATATAAGCATGAACGCTATGGGGATCAATGCCCATTTGTTGGGCTAGCAACATCCGAAACCGAGCTGAATCTAAAACTGTCCCAGAGCCGATGACTCTAGCAGCCGGAAAACCAGAGAGCTTAAGCGTCACATAAGTCAGAATGTCCACTGGATTGCTGACAATCAGTAGGGTGGCATTGGGGCAATATTGGACGATATCTGGGATGAGTTGCTTAAAAATGGCAACGTTACGAACCACTAGATCAAGGCGAGTCTCACCTGGTTTCTGACTGGCTCCGGCTGTAATAATCACCAAGTCGGCATCCCGTCCGACATCGGCAACGGTGCCCGCTTTAATCTCGATCGGCGCAACAAACGGAACACCATGCATCAGATCCATCACTTCTCCTTGGAGTTGATCGGCATTAATGTCTTGAAGAATCAATTCATCAAAGCAGTTTTGAATCATCATCGAATATGCACAGGCCATTCCCACCTGTCCAGCACCAATAATCACACCTTTGCGTGGACGGATGTTCACTTTAGATTCAACATTGAGATTAGGCGTAAAGAGAGTTTCAAACATATTTATTGACCTACTACAAAGAGTTCTTACCGACAATTACATCACCTTGCCATCGATCATCTGAACCACCCGATCGGTCTGCGCCGCCACCGATGAGTCATGGGTCACAATTACGATCGTCGTCCCCTGTTTGTTGAGTTCCGTCAACAGATCCATAATCTCTTGGGACGTTGTGGAATCCAGTGCCCCGGTTGGTTCATCCGCTAATACCAAGGCTGGGTGATTGACTAAAGCACGGGCGATCGCGACGCGCTGTTGCTGACCGCCTGATAGCTTACCGGGACGACTTTTGAGCCGATCGGCTAACCCAACTTTAGTAAGTGCTTCGGTGGCCGCTTTAATGCGTTCCGATCGGGGTACAGCCGCATAAATCATTGGCAGCATTACATTCTCTAGCGCTGACAATCGTGGCAACAAGTTGAATTGTTGAAATACAAAGCCAATATATTGATTGCGAATATCTGCGAGTTCATCATCATCTAAGGTTGTCAAATCTCTGCCATCTAAAATATATAGTCCACTGGTGGGCCGATCGAGACAACCAATGATATTCATCAATGTTGATTTACCTGAACCCGATGCGCCCATAATTGCCACGTATTCACCAACATCGATCGACAAATCAACCTGCTTAAGGACAGGTAAATCCATCCCTTCCAAATGAAATGTCTGGGTAATATCTGTCATTTGAATCATTGTTGTCATGGTGACTACTCGCTACGTAGGGCCGAAATTGGATTTAATTTAGCGGCATTTCGGGCGGGGATACCACCGGATAGAATGCCTACGAGGAGCGAGAGTCCAAACCCAGTCCCGATCGACCACAATGGCACAATGAATGGAAATTTGAATAGCGTTGCAGCAAGAAATGCAAGTGCAACGCCTAATCCCACACCAATGACTCCACCGACGACAGAAATGATAATTGCCTCCGTTAAAAACTGACTCAAAATAGAACTACTGGTTGCACCCACTGCTTTACGAATGCCAATTTCCCGCGTGCGTTCCATCACCGAAACCAGCATGATATTCGCAATTCCAAGCCCTCCGACGACTAGGGAAATTCCCGCGATCGCCCCCACCATTAACGTTAACGAACCCATGATCTTAGTGAATGCACTCATAACATCGACGAGATTCATAATCCGAAAATCATCAAGTTCTGAGGTGTCAATGCCATGCCGAAGTCGTAGAATGTTCGTGACCTGAAATTGAGCTGAGTTGAGCTGATCGGCATCGGCGGCTTCTAGCCAGAACCCGTTAATGGATATTCCCGTCAAAGAATTATTGCCGACAATTTGGGATGACATATTGGTTAAGGGAATATAAATTACATCGTCGAGATCCTCCCCGCCAGACAAACCCTTTGTTTCCGCGACTCCAACCACGATGTACCGCTTACCCCTGATCCTCAAATCCTTCCCGATGGCGGATCTTTCTGTACTAAATAATTGATCGCGGACCTTAGAGCCAATAAACGCAACTGGTCGAACGGTATCCAAGTCATTTTGATTAAAAAAGAATCCCTCTTGGGGTCGAAAGTTTCTAATCTTTGGCAAGTTCAAATCTGTGCCAACTAGGTTAGTAGAAATGTTGACATTGCCTCTGACGACTTGAATTTGAGGCCGTTGTAAAAATGCGGAAACCAATTTAGCGGCTGGGACTTGTTTGGCGATCGCTTGAGAATCCTCCAACGTCAGCGTACTCGCCGAACCCAAACCCTGGCTAATTCCGCCTGTTCTAGCTGCGCCTGCGGTAACGACCATCACATTGGTTCCCAACGCTTCGAGTTGCAGCGCCGTTGACTCCTGTACGCCTTGTCCGATCGAGGTAATCATAATGACTGAGGCAATCCCAATAATTACGCCCAACATCGTCAGCCCGGTTCGCAGTTTGTTATTCCATAGAGTCTCGATCGACATTGTTAGAAGTTCACGGAACGAGACTTTGCGCTTGCGACGACGATGCGATTGATTGTTTGATGGTGGTAAGCCCTGTTTTTTCATGAGAAATCAAGACTCCTTAGAAGATCCGCCGTTCAGGTTAGTCGTCGGGCGAGTTCCCGGTGGAAAGCTGAGTAAGACCCGTTCGGTTCCAGTTAAGCCTGACTTGATCTCGGTTTTATCATTCACCGTCGTCCCCACGACAACCGGGACAAAGACGGGATTCCCTTTATCCTTGGCGACAAATACACCCTGCGCTTTGTCTTGTTGAACGATCGCCCCCGTCGGCACCACCAGCACATTTTTCAATTCCCCCGCATTGAATGTCACATTCACATTCATTCCCGATCGGAGTAAACGTTGAGGATCAGAAACTGATGTTTTCACCTCAAAACTTGTCACATTTTGTACAACAACAGACTGGGTTGCAATTTGCGTGACCTTTCCGGTTAACAATTTTCCGGGATAGGCATCAACTTGAATAGTGGCAGTCAAGGCTTTACGAATTTGGGCGATATTCGCTTCGGCAACTTGGGCCACAATTTGATTGGTTGAAGCTAGCGACAAAATTGAGGATGATGATGCGGAGGTGACGGCACTGCCTGCGGTGGTAGGCGTGACAAAGGCACCGGGGTCAGAAAATTTCCGCGCTACGGTTCCACTGAAAGGGGCGCGAATGACCATATCGTTTAGGCTGGCTTGAATAATTTGTAAGGCTCCTTTTGCGGCGGTGACTTGAGCTTCTGCTTGGTCAATATCTTCCGATCGCGCACCAGCTTGTGAGAGAGCCAGAGCTTCTTGGTGTTGGTTGACTTGGGCTTGGGCACGGTCGCGAGTCGTCAATGCCTTATCCAGATCCTGTTTAGAAATTGCCCCCGATCGCTGCAACATTTGATTGCGTTGTAAATCATTGCTAGCTTGGCGGAGGGCAAATTGAGCGTCCTGTAATTGTGCTTGGATTTGAGCTGTGTCTTGTTCTCGATTACCAGCAATCACCCGTTCTAGATTAGCTACTGCTGCCGCTAGATTCCCCTGAGCTTGAGTCAATTGTCCCTGAAGATTGGAGTTATCCATATAGGCCAGTACTTCGCCTTGTTCAACAAAGTCACCTTCTTTGACAAGCAATCGTTTTAGAATCCCTGCTGTTTTGGGACTGACATTAACCGATCGTTCTGGCTGTACTGTGCCATTAGCTGAAACAGTAATGGTGAGATCTTTCCGATCGACCAAAGCCGTTTGGAGCTGGCTCTTTGCTTTCTGCTGAGGCGCTAGAATCATTTGCCTATAAGCAACAGAACCGATCCCTGTGATAGCAATCAGCGCAAGTACGATCAACCACCAGTTCTTCTTTTTGGGTAGATTCAGACTTTTAGGTTTTAGGGCAATGCTCACGATCGGCTCCTTTAATTTCATAGGAAATGATTAGACTACATGCCAGATATGTTTCGATGAATACGCTAGTCCATACCATAACAAGCCAATGATTGATTTCGGGGTTGAATTGATTAAGTTCATTACAAAATAGAATAAAATCATTGACTAATTGAATAGTTAGAAATTTAGACATACAATCAGTAGTAATCCAAAAGGTAAAGGGCTAAAATCGATTCATGAAAATATTGCCCCTACTCAGTATCGGATTAGTCATTGGATTAGCAGGATGCGTCATGATTAACCCTTCCCAGGTTAGGGGAAGTGGAATTGTTAAGACCGAGAAAAGAACAGTCCCCGCTTTCGACTCTCTAGACGTAAACTATGTTGGCTCGATCGAAGTACGTTCTCAAGAGCAAGAAAGTGTGGAAATCAGTGGCGATGACAACATTATTCCATTCGTGACAACTGAAGTTAAACACGGCACTTTATATATTAGACCTCCTGCGAAAGTATCATGAAATCGTCTGTTCTAAAGATAAACTAAGCTCATAATTGTAAATCCCTGCAATTAAATTTAACCTTAATCC
>JAYUEW010000093.1:0-2918 GCA_043739045.1 Synechococcales cyanobacterium | reverse complement strand
ACGATGGAAATTGTATTTGACGATTACTTGCCAAAATGGAATTACACAGCAGTGCCGCAGATAGTCTAATTCTGGATCTTATTAAATCCTTATTCCTAACTAGATTAAGGCTAACTAGATTAACCTGTAGTCCCTCACCACCGACTTAATGATTCAATCAACATCCTAGCGCAATATTTCGTGTCCAGGATTTTTTATACAGTTACGTTTGTTTAACTAAAAAGTAGGGAAACTTTAGTTAGCGCCGTACAAAATTGCCCAAAGTTAACGATCGGCAACTTAATACTTATTTATTTAGGCAGAGACTTCCCCTACATTTTTTAAATCTTTTCACAGCCATTCTATCTTTTCCACAGACTATGAAGGGTTTTCCACAGGACAGCGCTGACTACGATTGTATTCAATGATGCGAACCGATCGCTTCCCACAACATAGAGCTTCATCATTTTAATCATCTGTCTCGAATCAAAAAGCTCAAAACTCCTTTCCAAAATGGACTTTTGGCGATTTTAATACATTTGAATTACTCAAGACTCTACTAGATAACACGCCTCTAAAACACATTTAGAACGTTTTCCACAGTACGTAGGGATGAATTCATGACGAATGTATTCGTAAAGACTTGATGTATTAAATAGAACAAGTAAATATACGG
Source organism: Synechococcales cyanobacterium (assembly GCA_043739045.1). Classification (GTDB taxonomy): domain Bacteria; phylum Cyanobacteriota; class Cyanobacteriia; order Leptolyngbyales; family Leptolyngbyaceae; genus JAAFJU01. Next base: position 2,263 of record JAYUEW010000093.1, on the reverse strand, counting down.
TCTACAAACACTCAGTGCGGTGCGAGAATTCAGTCTACCAATCGAGCACTAACTTACGCGACTTGCTGCGAAAAGAGATGGGAAGTCGTTATGTCTAGTGTTGGTGTTGATTGCATCAGTGGGTGTTAGTTTCTGTCTAAAAATTGTCACACTAGTGCTTAAGTAAAGGTTCTATTTTATGATGCTTCCCACCATTTCCCTGCTTGCCGAGCTTCCCGAAACCCTTCATGGTGAATTGGCTCAGTACATTGAGAAAAATCCCGATTGGGACCAAAATCGGGCAATTTCCGTGGCGATTTCGCTCTTTTTAAATCAAGGTCCATCAGAGAAACCCGTGACTACAGCGGTCCGAGAAAATTGTCTCATGTAACGAAACGTAAATGTGGGCGGAGAAACGCTCCAGCGCGCGCCCGTTTTCCCGTTTAATAGAACTCAGGATGCATTTGTATCTTGGGTTTTTTTGATCTGTAGCAATTCTTTTACATCACCACCATGCCGTACTTTTGGTTTAAAGCGTTTCATATTGTGGGATTTGTCTCGTGGTTTGCGGGGCTTTTTTATCTACCACGGTTGTTTGTTTACCATGCAGAGGCCCACGAGCAACAGGTGGAACCCGCCCGCAGTACTTTAAAGACGCAGTTCACCTTGATGGAAAAGCGGCTCTACGGCATCATTATGACTCCGGCCATGGTGGTAACAATTGTGATGGCAGTGGCAATGTTGACGATCGCGCCCGATTTGTTGCAGCAGACTTGGTTGCAGGTGAAGATGGGCTTGGTGTTGGTGTTGGTGGGCTTCCATTTTTATTGTCGTAAGATTATTCGCCAAATGGAGGCGGGAGAAATGCCGCTCACGTCTAAACAGTTCCGTTGGATGAATGAATTTCCAACGTTCTTTTTGGTGGTGATTGTGATGTTGGCTATCTTTAAAAATGATATTCCTACCAATGCGACAAGTTATGTTGTATTTGGGATGGCGATCGCATTTGCGGCGAGTATTCAACTCTATGCCCGTAAGCGGCGTTTGGATGCTGAGAAGAAGAATTTGGTAGATGCTGCTGCAAGTACGATCGTTATTCCAGAACAAGTGAATGTTTAGGAAAATCTGAGTTTATTAACTTCTTATTCCTAAGCATTATGTCAAAGCCTGTATCCTCGAATCAAATTTGTTGGCGACAGGTCTTTAGTTTGGCAGCGGTCCAGGGTTCTATGTCCTTGGCTTGGATTGCTTACAGTATTTATTTACCGAAATTCATTGAACAAGTGTTCGCCTATTCGAGGGATGATGCCCAGAAGTTAACCGCATTAATTTTCGTGATTGAAAGCGCGATCGGACTCCTGGTAGAGCCATTTTTCGGGAGCTTGTCCGATCGGTTACAACGATTGTATGGTTCAAAAGTACCCTTCATTCTCGTAAGTGCGATCGGTTCAACCATTTTGTTGATGGGTTTACCTTGTATTGTCATCTTCGGTGGACTAAATCTCATAACTCAAAGTTTGCTCTTGGGGTTAGCTGTATTATGGTCGATCGTCATGGCTACCTTTCGCAGTCCGGTCCTCAGTTTGTTAGGAACCTTGTCAACAGCCAATCAATTGCCTTTAGCTGCGGCAGCGTTGACCGTTGTGGGTGGTTTGGTTGCGGCGATAAAGCCTTTGGCGACAGGGTTCATTGTGAGTTTAGGCGCGCCTTTAACCTTTGCTATTTCTTCAATCACATTTCTAATTTGTCTCGCGAGTTTACGATCGACGATGATGGAGCTTCCTAAACAGGTTAAAACTGATTTGGAACCCATGGAATCTCTGTCTAGTAATGCCTTTTTAAAACCTATTACAATAGTCTTATGGGTGGGTGCAATGTTGGGAGTAGGAACAAAATTACTGATGAGTGATTTAATTCCGCGCATTCTCAAGGCTGATATTACTGGATTTACAGGTTTGTCATTTGAGCTTTGCATGGGATTGATTTTGATCACTCAAGCATTGTTTGCGGTCGGGACTGGGAAAGTTTCGCAATTCATTTCCAATCAGACATTGATGATCATGAGCTTGGGAATCATTGCCGCAGGTTTGATACTATGGTCAGTGAATATGGGGGCGATCGGATCAGTAATCATTTTGTCATTGATTTTGATAGGATTGAGTGCGGTAAATAATGGGATGGTGCCTTTTGCTCTCACGATGGTACCAAAGTCTTTGAGTGGGATGATTATTGGTGTTTTCTTTGGTGGGATGTCGGGGGCGATCGCACTGCTCGGCTATCTGGT
>JAYUEW010000092.1:0-8796 GCA_043739045.1 Synechococcales cyanobacterium | reverse complement strand
TTTAACAATGCCGTCCTCCAATAAATCTGCCATGGTTGCATCTAAATCGATGTTCACATCTGAATCCTTCAAGCTGGCAATCAGTGCGATCGCTTCGTCTAGGTTAGTTTCAATCCGATCGCCCACATCACAGTGATCCACGCAAGCATCGATGGTTTGTGGAGGAAGCGTATTGACGGTATCGGCTCCAACCAGTTCATCCACGTACATGACATCGCTGTAGGCTGGATTTTTGGTGCTGGTGCTGGCCCAGAGTAGGCGCTGAACTTTGGCTCCCTTGGCCTCTAGGGCTTTCCACCGATCGCTTTCGCAAATTTCTTTGTAGGCTTTGTAGGCCATTTTTGCATTGGCGATCGCGACTTTGCCTTTAATGCCTTCTAGCTTAGTTTTCGTTTCATCAGAAATCCCTGCAACGGCTAGTTTCTTGTCGATCTGGGCATCAATATTTGCATCAATCCGGCTGAGAAAGAAGCTGGCGACGGAGGCAACTTTGCTGATGTCTGCACCCGTTGCGGCTAGTTTTTCAAGTCCTGCAATGTAAGCCCAGGCGGTGTCGATGTAGCTTTGAAGTGAAAACAGCAGGGTGACATTGACATTGATGCCCGCTGCGATGACTTCGGTGACGGCGGCGAGTCCTTCGGGGGTTCCGGGGATCTTGATCATCACGTTTGGCTTGGCGAGAACCTTGTTATAGCGTTTCGCTTCGATGATGGTGTCCTGTGTGTTGGCGGACAATTCAGGAGGGACTTCAATGCTGATGTAGCCGTCGAGAGCGTTGCTTTGATCGTATACCCCTCGGAAGATGTCGCAGGCGTTGCAGATGTCTTCAAATACGAGGGATTCGTAGATTTCCATCAACGATTTTTTGGCTTTAATTCCGTCATCAATGGCGCTGTCGTAGACTTTGTTACCGACGATCGCCTTTTCAAAAATTGCGGGATTTGACGTGATTCCCAAGAGTCCTTTGGTTTCGATGAGTTGGGCTAGCTCGCCGGATTCAATTAAATCGCGAGCTAGGTTATCCATCCAAATGCTTTGGCCCAGTGCCTCGATCGCGAGAATCGGGTTAGCGGTGGGTTTTGTGGCAATAGTCATATTTAAAAATCTCCCGTTCATCCGGCTTTGGGTGAAACGCTGTGAGTGATGCTTGACGCTTACTGGTCTTCGTAACTTTACCTATAGTAAGAAGATTATGAAGCTGAAACCGTAGCAATGCTAAAGATTAAATAACAATTAGAGAATTGATAGAGCTTTGAGTTGCGGGGATCGCTCGGTCGTTACTATTTCGGTCATTACCGTGTCTGTCGCGGAGGCTTCATTACTGGCTAGATTTTTTGTAAAACGCCAGCAAACTATACAAATGAAAGGTGGGATTGAATCGACTGTTTTCTTGACCCTGAAGATAAAAGCCGGGATCGATCGCTTTGAGCAAATGGGGAAATTCGATGGCGGTTTCTCGGAATGCATTGAAATCATCCCAGAGCGTTGCAGGATTCGGGGGTTGCAATTCTGTGGTAATCCATTCGACGATGCCGTTCCATTGCGATCGGGTGACGGTTTGGGCAAGAGGAACGTCGGGGGTGAAGTCTATGCCTTGGTCGAAGCGGTAGTTTCGATCGCAAAATCGTAAAATACAATTTCGGGCAGGGAGATGTAAGTCTAGAACTAGGGCGAAGTCTCGGACTTCTTCCTTGCGCGATCGGGCTGATATTTCGCGGCGTAGGGGATCGAACTCCAGCGGGCGATCCAAAATCGGTAGACGACCTTTAACCCATTGTCCGACTTCTGACCAATTGAAAGACACGGCTCCTGTTTTACCATCGCTGTTGACGCAGACTAGTTCGACTTTAGGCGTTTCGGCTTGAACCACTTGCACTTGAAAGAGTTGGGGCGTTTCAAAGCTGGCGGATTTGACCCAAAAACAGGGAATGCCTTGTGCTTGTAATTGCTGACCGTAGAGTTTCATTTCGCCGATCGGTCCCATTCGATATATCCGCCAGCCCCGGCTCGGCATATGGGTCCGGGCACTGTAGGGATCGACGTTCATGATTTGGGCCAAGGCTTGGGCGGCGGCGGTGCGATGGGTGGGATCGATCGCTTCTAAAATCAAAATACCTTGCTGGTCTTGGTCGGGAGCCGAGATAGAAAGAGCGACTTCGCGCCGTCGTTGTTCTTGGTCTAGGAGGAGGACGCGATCGAGTCCTTGGCGGGCTTGGGCCATGATTTTTGGGGTGGAGAGTGCTTTAAGCAGATGTTTGTAGGTTCTGCTTGCTTGGGTTAGGTTCCCTGCGACTTCGTAAAGTCTGCCGCGATAGAGTTGGACTTGGGGATTTTCGGGCTGGAGTTGCCAAAGTTGTTTCAGGGCGATGGTGGCCGATCGGTAGTCTTTGTGATCGAAGGCTTGAGCGACATTATCTAATAGTTTTTGGATGAGGGATTCTGACATAAAAATTCTCTTATTAGTTTAGAGCCACTTAGTCAACCCCATTTTGCACAGAATATTGAAAGTTGCGTTATTTGTCGATAGGTCCTCTCTGCGGCATTGTTTTTTGTTAGCCAGAAGCTCTCACCGGGAATATTATTCTCAATCAAGCGGTGAGACATTTGGCTATGCATGTGATTGTTCTAGAACGGTATCCATCCTCCCAACGAGGCGGACAAGAACGGAGTTTGCTGGAAGTGACCCGGATGTTATCCGATCGGGGACATCACATCACTCTGATTCATACCCATCCCGGTAATCTCGTTTCTCAATACAGTCTTTTTTGCAACCAGATCCTGACGGTTCGTGCCCTGAATCTGACAAAGTATTGGCGATCGCCCCTATGGTTTATTCAAGATCTCTTCAAAATCTCCCGTCAAATCCGCATGGCCACGGCTCAACCCGATTGTTTGATCTATATTAATCAGCCCTATGATATTCCGTTTGCTGCAATGCTCAGTGTAATCAAACAATGGCCGATCGTTTGTCATCTTCGTCTCCCCGCCCCGAAAAAACTTGGTTTGCAATGTACTCTAGGATTTTACCGGGTGAATCAATTTATCTCCGTTTCCCAGGCAACTTGTGAAGGCTGGAGAACTAGGACTAACGCTCCGATTACGGTTGTGCATAATGGCGTGATTCCCGATCGTTTCGATCGGACTTGCTCTGAAAATGAGTTGAGACAACGCTGGGGAATTGCTTCCGAAGATCGAGTGATTTGTTATGTCGGACGTTTGGATCATATGAAAGGATTGGGGACTTTATTACAAGCCTTTGTTCAGGTGTTAAAAAGCCATCCCCAAAGTCAATTGTTAATTGCTGGACAACCCCTACAGTCCCACGAATCCTATAGAATAGAACTTGAACAATTGAGTCAAAAATTAGGGATTAGCGATCGGGTAAACTTCCTTGGGCATGTGGATTCACCGATCGAAATTTTTCACGTTAGCGATCTGTCAATTCTTCCAAGTCAATGGGCTGAACCTTTTGGGCGATCGGTGATTGAATCTATGATGGCGGGAACTCCGGTGATTGCGAGTCGAGTGGGTGGAATTATGGAGATATTATCTGGTGAGTTTGCTTCGGGATTATTTACTGCACGTAATATCGAAGATCTTGCTCAGACAATTGAGACTCATTTACATTGGCGATCGAACAATCCGGGCCTGGGCGATCGGGCGAAAGCCCATGTACAGAGACACTTTAATCTTGAGGAAAAACTAGGTGATATTGAGAAAGTTTTGGCCAATACAGTGGTGAAGTCTATTTGCAATTGAAGTTTCCGATCGCCAGCTTTATCGTATCCAGCCATAAAAAGGACTTTGCAAACAGCCGAGGTAAAAAGCGCGCTCGGCGATCGCGACGACATCGGACGATCGTAGGTCACGGCGATACTTAAACTCATGAACAATGGCTTTACGGCAGTCATTGCCAAAAAACAGCACCATCGCAACTGGTCGTTGCCATCTGGCTAATCCTAATCGTCGCAACTGCCATCGCCCCAATCCAATTCCATGCATATGCCGAATTACAGAGTCCTGCGTTAGCCGATGAGCTGTAATCCGATGGTCAAGCCGCATTTCTGGGGTGTACCAAATTTCAAACCCTGCCCGGCTCAAATATCCCATGGCTTCAATATCTTCTCCGCATACCATCGACGCTCCAATCCGTCCCACTAGGTTTAATTCTGTTGGAACGTGGTCTAACCAAGCCTGTCGCTGAACTACAATGCCTGCGCCCGGTGGTAAAAGACGCTTGCGAGTGGCGTTTCGATCTGTCGTGTAACATCGTGCTTTTGGTCCGCCTGCGATCGCCCAAAATGGTGCAATCCGATCGAAATTGGGCGGCGGGTTTATTTCATAATCCCCAAGAATTTTGCCGTGGAATGCACCGACATTTGAGTGTTGATCTATGAAGGCTTCGATCGCGGCCACCCATTCGGCATGGGGAAGATTGTCGTCATCGAGAAATGCGACCCACTCTCCCTTGGCGTTTGTTAATGCACATTGTCGTGCAAATGCTAGTCCTTGCGATCGTTCAAACAAATACTGAATTTTCGGCAATGTTGAATCCTCTGCCCAGTCGGTTTGCAGTTGCCTGACCCAATCTGCTGTCCCATCTGTGCTGTTGTTGTCCACAATCAGAATTTCCCAACCCCCAATATCTGTACTGATTTGCGATCGGAGCCGATCGAGTACTAATGGTAATCGCTGCTCGCCGTTGTAGGTACAAATTGCAATATTGAGATTTAGCATGATGACAACAAATGATGGGTAAATTTAGAAATCAATTTGTTTTAGTTTGCCCATTTTTCAAACCATTGCACCTTCGAGATTATTCCTAACCGTCCGCGTCGTCAGGTTCTTCTGTTGAACTGCTCGTAGACAACTCAAGTAAGCCCGGTGGGGGGGTGATTTCAATACGTTTATTCTTTAGATCTACGATCGGAACAATCTCATTTACAAATGGAATTAATACAGGTAACTTCTGACCTTCAACCTTTACCTCCAGCAAATCATTTCCCGCAGACAACACACTTGCTACAATCCCAACCAACACTTGTGATTCCTGCACATACACCGTCAAACCAATCAAATCTGAAACATGAAATTCGCCTTTGTCTAAACTAGGCCGATCGTCCTTAGGGATCAAGATAGTACAACCTCGAAGCGCCTCAGCCCCATTACGATCGTTCACACCTTGAACTTGAATGACATAAAGTCCTTTACCCTCTTGAAAATATCCCTTCAGAAGCTTGATTTCTTCCGCCTGCGGTTGGCCGGGACGCAACAGCCAACGGACTCCTTTTTTCTCAAAGCGCTCTGGAAAATCAGTACTCGGATAGACCCGCATTTCACCGCGAATCCCGTGAGCCGAGACAATCTTTCCCACTTCCATCAAATCATTTAGTAACACAGGTTCAGTAATGCTCATAGAAAATGTCTAAAGGTTATGAAAAGGTACGAATGCAACATGGTCCGGCAAAACACATTAGATCTCGACCTCAGATCTCTTATTATCCAACAATGATCGCCTTAGAAACTTAGAAATTTCTAAAATGTTCAGTAGATTATGGTCCCCCAATCGGATTATCGTAAAGCCCACCCCGATCGTCCCCACAAAAAGACCATCGGCTGATACTCACGGTATGATGCAAGCATTATTCTCCAAACCGAGCACCTGTGTCAGCCTTCACCGATCGTCCAAGCATTCCTGATCAACGCTGGAAACTTCATCCAGCCAATCCATCACTGGCCCGATCGATGGCCAAGACGATCGGAATTTCCCCTATGATTGCCCAAGTTTTAATCAATCGCGGCATTACCAGCACTGAAGACGCACAAAACTTTTTGGATCCAGATCTCGAAGCATTACCCTCACCACTAGACGACTTTCCAGATTTAGCCTTGAGTTTAGAAATACTAGTACAAGCAATTCAGAATGGCGAACCGATCGCAATTTGTGGTGACTATGACGCAGATGGAATGACCAGCACAGCACTATTATTACGATCATTACGATCGCTCGGAGCCATCGTCGAATACGCCATTCCCAGCCGCATGAGTGAAGGCTATGGTCTAAATGAACGCATTATCGAAGACTTTCATGCTGAAGGGATTCGCGTTGTAATTACCGTTGACAATGGCATTGCCGCATACCAACCGATCGCCCTAGCCCGCAAACTCGGCCTCACCGTCATTATCACAGATCACCACGACATCCCCCCCCAAATACCGCCCGCCAATGCAATTCTCAATCCCAAATTAATTAATCCATCTTCGCCCTACTACACCATGGCAGGCGTGGGTGTTGCATACATTTTGGCACTATGTTTGGCCGAAGCATTAGGGCGCGGTCAAGATTTACGCGATATGTTACTAGAATTATTTACCCTAGGAACGATCGCAGATCTCGCACCATTGCGCGGGGTGAATCGTCGTTGGGTACGCCGAGGGCTGCATCTACTACCCCATTCGCAAATCCCCGGCATCCAAGCACTAATGCAAATTTCTGGCGTAGTCGGTGACAAAAATATTAAACCTGATGCGATCGGATTTCGCCTTGGACCTCGGATTAATGCGATCGGGCGAATTGGCGATCCCGTCACCGTGATTGAATTGTTGACCACTGATGATGAAGGTATGGCATTAGAACGCGCAATGCAATGCGAAGCCGTCAACAAACAACGTCAACAGCTTTGTGAACAAATTGAATATGAAGCCGTGCAATACTATGAAAACAGTGAAATTGATGCTAAAAACGATCGGGTTTTATTACTAGTACAACCCGATTGGCATCATGGTGTAATTGGCATCGTTGCCTCCCGATTAATTGAACGATATGGGGTTCCAGTATTCATTGGAACTTACGAAGATGAAGAGCAAAGCCATATTCGAGGATCGGCTAGAGGAATTCCTGAATTCAATGTTTTTGAAGCCCTAGAATGTTGTCGAGGACTGACCTTAAAACATGGTGGCCACAAGGCAGCGGGAGGGTTTTCATTCCTAGCTGAAAATTTAGAGACGATCGGATCCCGCCTATCAAACTATGCCCATACTTGCCTTGAACCAGAACATTTAAAACCACTCGTCACGGTTGATGCAGAAGCTTGTTTGAACGACATTGACTATGACCTATATCTTGAACTTGATGCCCTTCATCCCTGCGGCATGGAAAATCCCGAACCCGTATTCTGGACTCGTAATGTTCATATTTTGCAGCAAAAACTCGTAGGGAAAGGCCATTTAAAACTTACCCTAGCCCAAGATGATTTAGCCACGGGTGAACCCAGTAAAAAACTTGGGGCAATAGCATGGCGTTGGGGCGATTATTATCCATTGCCAAAGGTTTTAGATCTCGCCTATCGGATCAAAACCAATGAATGGAATGGGGAGGTATCCATGCAACTTGAAGTGATTGGAGTGCGCTATGCCCAGGATGAATTTATAGGCGCAGAATTTAGGCATAACGATCGGGATTATGTATGTCAAATGGTCACAAATAACGGCACAGATGAATTGCGAATTCGTAATTCAAAAGGCGAAATTCTATCCATTCAAAAAGGATCTCGCACTGGAACTCTAGGCAAACACTTTCAATCAGTACGCGAAATTGATGTCACTCAAGAACCCTACTTTGGACTCATTAAAGCAAGCGCCATCGCGTGGCAGAACCGATCGGTAGACTTCTGATTTTATGACGATTTCTGGAATATAGATGGGCATCTTGTAGTTGATACAAGTATCCATATTCTCTTGAGGCGAAATCAGATGGGACTTTTTGATAAAATTCGGGGCGAGTTTATTGACATCATCGAGTGGTTGGATAACTCCAATGACACTATTGCCTATCGTTTTGAGCGTTTTCAGAACGAGATTAAAATGGGTGCCAAACTCACCGTCCGTCCCGGACAAAAAGCTGTTTTCGTCAATGAAGGGCAAGTGGCCGATGTTTTCGATCCCGGCATGTACCAACTTTCGACTCAAAATTTACCCGTCTTAAGCACATTGAAAGGCTGGAAATATGGATTTAATTCTCCATTCAAAGCGGAAATCTACTTTTTCAATACCCGCATTTTTACCAATCTAAAATGGGGCACAGCCAACCCAATTATGATGCGCGATGCCGAAATGGGTCCAGTGCGACTACGAGCATTCGGTTCCTACAATATTCGCGTCGTAAATCCTCGCCAAATGCTAGAAGAATTAGTCGGCACAGATGGACTATTTCAAGTCGATGAAGTAAATGATCAAATCCGAAATATGATCATGACCTCATTTGCCAATAATTTGGGTGCCAGCCAGATTCCACTTTTAGATTTAGCAGCGCGCTATGGAGAACTAGGTGAGACTATTCGCCATTCTATGGTGGCTGACGTTCAACGGTTTGGCATTGATTTAACTCAATTGCTAATTGAAAATATTTCACTTCCACCAGAAGTCGAAGAAGCCCTCGACAAACGTGCTTCCATGGGAATTCTTGGCAACATGCAGCAATATGCACAGTTCCAAGCCGCCAATGCGATCGAAGCCTCAGCAAAGAATCCCAACGGCGGCGGCAGTCCCGGTCTCGACTTCGGCGTAGGGATTGCCATGGGCCAACAAATGATGAATGCATTCGGCAATCAAATGCAACAGCCACAATCCACAATACAAGCACCCACGCAATCAACACAAGCGCCACCGCCGCCGCCCCAAGCCCTTCAATGGCATATCTCTCGCAATGGTCAAAACTTTGGTCCATTCCCTGCTGAACAATTGATTCAAAATGGATTAACTCGCGAAACCTTTGTATGGCGATCGGGAATGGCCGGA
>JAYUEW010000091.1:0-4183 GCA_043739045.1 Synechococcales cyanobacterium | reverse complement strand
TAAGACTGAGGCGGATGTCCGGGGTTACAACGGTCAGAGCATACGCGCTGACATTGTGGCAGTTCTCGAAGGCGAGTACGACCTAGGCTGGTCTCGGAACACAGATGGTTCGTTTGATCTCATCGCTGACCTATGGGGCGTTGCGAAAAAGCACAACCAAACTGAGTTGATCAACTCCATCAATCAAAAGTACGCCGTTAATCGGACCTTGGCCGATGTGAAGCGTCCTGGTTTGAGCAATGCCAATGTTAAGTTGGTTCTGCAATAACCCCATTCTCTGCGCGTTCCCAAGCTAAACGGGCGGGTTACTTTCGGGTAGCCCGCCCGTTTTTTAGTTAAAGGGGAGATGATAGGCTGGGAGTGCTATTGAAAGGAGTGCGGGATGGGACGTTGGGAGTTAGAGGTCATACATCAGGTGGGCGATCGGGTCCGGATCTGTGGCATTGAGGCAAAACGTCTTGCACGATCGGGGTTCCAGGTGTACGAAAAAGCGGCTGATGATTACGTGACGGATGTCGATCGTGCCTTGGATGCCTATCTCAGCAAAGAATTTACAGCCCTGTTTCCTGATGACGGATTAGTGACCGAAGAAAATAGTGCATCACTATTGAATTTTTGGCAGCCTTATCCCCGGTTGTGGTGCATTGATCCACTGGATGGCACCCAAGACTTTATTAATGGGGATCCTGGTTATTCCGTGATGGTGGGAGCTATGGAGCAATACCAACCGATCGCAGGCTGGATCTATGCGCCAGAGTATGAAGCTTTATATTACGGTGGACGAGAATTCGGCCTTTGGCAATCTCAAAACGGCCAAGCACCAAGGATTTTATATCCCAATTACTTGGACTATGCTCCTACTTTTATTTTGGGACATAAAGACTTTCAACGCTTTGGATCAGCATTTCAAAGTGCTATTCCCACTCTGAAGGTGGAAGAGCGAGCGGGTAGTTTTGGCTTAAAAGTTCTGGAAGTATTAAGGGGGAAAGCTGGGCTGTATGTGTATCTCAATCAACGGGTCAAAGTGTGGGATACTGTCGCACCGTTGGCGATCGCCCGGACTGCTGGACTGATGTGTTGTGATTTAAAAGGTCAAGCCTTGCATTACACTATAGATAGTCTTGATTTTGAAAGCCTTGCTCATCGGCAAGCGATCGTGATTGGCTGGCAGCCCCTAGTCGAGACATGGTTACCGCAAATTCAGGAAATAGTAAAGAAAATTACCTAAAGATGCAACTCTTGACTAGAAGAGCTGGCACAATAGAAATATCATACTCTTTCGCGCATCGTCGCATCCATGCAAACCGAAGTTGTCAGTGAATTGTTCCCGCTACTTGCCGCTGCCAACCCTGAAACTTTGGATTGGTTAATGTCAGTGGCCGTTGAACACGAATATCCCGCCGGACGCGCCGTCCTAATGGAAGATGCGTGGGGCAATGCTGTGTATTTCGTCACCTCGGGCTGGGTCAAGGTTCGTCGCCATTCTGGTAATGCAGAGGATGCCGCAACCTTGGCTATTCTAGGAAAAGGTGATTTCTTTGGTGAAATGGCGGTCCTAGATGAATCGCCCCGATCGACTGATGTGATTGCGTTAAGCTCCGTTAAATTGTTGAGTATTGCCGCTGGCCGTTTTGTTCAAACGTTGTTCAAAGATCCTCAGCTTCACCATCGAATGCTGCAACTTATGGTCCGGCGACTGCGCCAAACTAATTTACGCTTTCAATTGCGAGATCAAGTTCCAGCCATCAAACTGATTCATACCTTAGTTTCTCTGGCGGATGCCTATGGTGAAATCGTGGCCACAGGCGCTGAAATTTTTAATCTTTCTCCAAAAGACTTAGCTGACGTTTCTGATATTTCTGCTGATGAAGTCTCTAAAATTTTGTCGAAATTACAGGAAAAGGGCTGGGTCTTAACTAAACCCGATCGTCAGGTAATGCTGCTTCCGAATCTGCTTCAAATGAATCAACTGCTAAACCGATCGGCTAGCTAGGGAAAACCTTCGTCAGATGTTTCAGGACTACGGCATGATAGAGGGATATTCTTTCTTACGTTTTCCATGGTTTTAGTTGTCGCATCCCCAACAATTCAGTATCGTGTCTCAATGCCCCAACCCAATAACCATCGCTTTGAAATCGAAGCTGAGGTTAGGGGGGAGTTGGGGTATTGTTTTGAGCTGAAGATGGCGGTATGGACTCCAGGATCGTACTTGGTGCGAGAGTATTCACGGCATATTCAGGATTTTGCGGTGCGGGATGCGGAGGGGAGGTCTGTACCTTGGAAGAAAATTGCAAAGAATCACTGGAGATTGGATACTCAAAATGTTCAGGCTCCGATCGTATTTTCCTACAGCCTCTATGCTAATGAGCTGACGGTTCGCACCAACCACCTCGATCGGACTCATGGCTATTTCAATGGAGCCTCGACTTTTCTTTATATTCCGGGACAAGAAAGCGCACCGATCGATGTGACTATTGTGTTGCCTGATAGTTTGCCTGAAGAAAATTGGACGATCGCGACGACACTTCCGGAAATTAGTGCCAATACTTTTCGGGCTAAAGATTTTGATACCTTGGTAGACAGTCCCTTTGAGATTGGATTGCACAGTAAATTTGAATTTGAGGTGTTGGGGAAGCCCCATGAATGGGTGATTTGGGGGAAAGGAAATGTAGATCCAATGCAGCTTATTCTAGATACTCAAAAAATTATTGAAACCGAGGCCAAACTCTTCGGCGGATTGCCCTACGATCGTTATCTTTTCCTGCTGCATCTCAGCAATGGTTATGGCGGACTGGAGCATCGGGATTCTTGTTCGCTAATCTTCTCTAGAAATGGATTCAAAAAACGGGAGAGTTATGAAAATTTTCTAACACTCGTGGCCCATGAATTTTTCCATCTCTGGAATATCAAGCGTATTCGGCCTAAAGCTTTGGAAGCTTTCGATTATGACGGCGAAAACTACACCCCTTCTCTTTGGTTTTCTGAAGGAGCGACTAGCTTTTATGACAACCTGATTCCACTGCGGGCCGGACTGTATGACGCGAAGACCTATTTGAAAAATATGAGTAAAAGCATCACTCGCTATCTCACAACCCCAGGGCGATCGGTGCAGCCGTTGAGTGAGTCGAGTTTTGATGCGTGGATTAAGCTCTATCGCCCGGATAGCAATACGCTAAATTCGCAAATGTCTTACTATCTCAAAGGTGAAATGGTGACATTTTTGTTGGATTTAGCGCTGCGCCGACGGCATGAAAATACTCGATCGTTTGATGATGTGATGCGAAAACTTTGGACCGAATTTGGTCAAAGTGCGGATGGAGAAATTGGATTCACGCCGGGGGATTTAAAACGGACGATCGAATCGGTTGCTGAATTTGATCTCACATCGTTTTTTACTAAATATATCGATGGACTGATAGATCTTCCATTTCAAGCGGCTCTAGATGACTTTGGACTAACTCTCGACTCGAACCTATCGCAAAAACTTCCACCCATCCATGGCGCACGCGTTGTCTTGGAAAACGGTAAAACCCTGATTAAATATGTGGCCTCAAAGTCTCCTGCAGAACAAGCTGGGTTAGATGCTGGAGATGAACTGGTGGCGATCGATGGGTTACGCATTAATCCCGATTTGTTGAACGATCGGCTTCAGGCATCCCAGGCCGGAGATACTTTAGAAATCAGTTTCTTCCACCAAGACGAGCTACTTCAGACTGTACTAACGTTAGGTGAACCTGAAGCGACACAGTACACGATCGTGCCTCTGAAGGATCCAACTGAGGCTCAAAAGAAACGGTTCCACGACTGGCTGGGAGTCCCATTAGACGAATTAAAGTGAAGCCTCTTTTTGCCCCTGAGATTTCATAGCCTTGTTTTAATTCCTGGAAGGGATGGGTTAAGGGAGGTAGGTTATTTTGAATGGTTGACCCTCAACCGGAATATTAGTCGCTGCTTCGCCGATGATAATCAGGTCATAAAGAACCGCTTTGAGGATGGTTTCATTTTGGCTGAACTCCTCAAAACTCATCTCAGTAGTCCGCTTTTGAATACTGTCAATGGCATTAAGAATATCTTGGATGCGTTCTTTATCAAAATATTGGGTCTAAAACCCCGCCGTTCTAGGGCGGCTTTCAAAATCTGTCGCTAAAACACTAGCCGTCTTAAGATGAATCTGCTATCACAA
>JAYUEW010000090.1:0-11552 GCA_043739045.1 Synechococcales cyanobacterium | reverse complement strand
ACTTGAAAGTACGCAAGCAGATGGGACGGCGTTGCGGATTTGGAAAAATGGTCGTCCGGGATTGATTGTGGCCTATGGGGAAGTCGAAGCTCAAGCCTTGGTCGATCGGGCAATTATCTTAAGCGATCTCAATGAATCTGAAGATCCTGAACTCACCTCGGGAACGCGGAAAAGTTACCCTGATGACGGCCATCAAGTTGAAGTGAAAACCTTGCTTGAATGGGGAAATCAGGCGATCGATATTGTGCGAGATAAGTACCCGGATGTGGTGTGCGGTGGGGGTTGGGACTGTGAGACAGAAAATACCCGCATTATTAATTCTCGCGGACTCGATTACAGCTATCAAGACACTACAATTAGCGGTTATCTCGAAGCTTCCTTAGTAAAGGGCGATGATTTTTTAACGATTTATGATGGACAAGCGACTCGTGATTCGGTTTTGGATCCGATCGCGATCGTGTCCCCAATTTTGCAGCGTCTAGATTGGGCACAGCGTAATAGTCCTGCCCCAAGTGGCCGACTGCCTGTTTTGCTCACGGCGAAGGCGGCTGATTTACTCTGGGGGACTCTTCAAGCGGCACTGAATGGGAAACAGGTATTGGAAGGGGCATCGCCTTGGAACGATCGGGCCGGGGAAGCGGTTTTGGCCTCGAATATTCATTTGAGCCAAGACCCGAAGAGTGGTCCCTATGGTTGCCCCTTTGATGATGAGGGCATTGAAACTCGGGCAATGAATTTCATTGAAGGCGGGCGGTTGAAGCAGTTTTTTCTCGATCGTAAGACAGGACGGGAACTCGGAACTCCAACTACAGGCAATGGCTTTCGGAATTTGGGTAGCAATCCGATGCCGGGACTCTTTAATTTTATTGTGGCAGGCGAGGATACGAGTTTTGAGGACTTGGTTCGATCGATCGATGACGGCATTATTTTGGATCAGATTTTGGGCAGCGGACCTGGGATTTCAGGCGATTTGTCAGTCAATGTCGATTTGGGCTACCGGATTGTCAAGGGCGAAATTGTCGGGCGAATTAAAGACACGATGATTTCAGGTAATGTTTATCACACTTTAAAAGATGCCGTTAGATTCGGGAATGATGGTGAATGGAGTGGATCCTGCTGGACTCCTTCCCTGGTAGTCGATGGGTTCTCTGTAGTCGGGAAGACATAGTAGATGCGTGTGTTTCCATTACTATCAATGAGTCAGGAATTTCTCAAATCGTATAAACGTGAACTCCGCACTAAGGAGCTTGGTGTGGTATCGTTTAGCAGGTTGGAAAAGTTTCCGGCAAGTACTTTTGGTGTGTAATTAGGTAGTGAACATGGCTATTCAATCTTTAAAGGCAATTTTGATTGCTCCGGCTTTGCTGGGCGCTTCTGTAATTCTTTCTGCGGCTCCGGCGAAAGCAGAAGTTTCGGTCGCATCGTTGGCTCAAGAGTCGAGCGACATGGGCCAAGTGACTTCTGTCTCTCAGCTTTCTGACGTTAAGCCAACTGACTGGGCATTTCAAGCTCTCCAGTCTTTGGTCGAGCGCTACGGCTGTATCGCGGGCTACCCTGACAAGACTTATCGTGGTAACCGCGCGATGACTCGTTATGAGTTTGCGGCTGGTTTGAACTCCTGCATGGATCGCGTCAATGATTTGATAGCAGCCTCCACAGCTGACATGGTGAAAAAGGGCGACCTCGCTACACTTCGTAAGCTTCAAGAACAGTTTGCCGCAGAACTTGCAACCCTGCGTGGTCGGGTTGATGGTTTGGAATCTAAAGTTGCAACCCTTGAAAAGCAACAGTTCTCCACCACCACTAAGCTTCGCGGCGAAGTAATTTTCGCACTTGCTGGTGCATTGGGTAATACGAAAGCCACTGCCGACGGTTCAAAAGGTGCAGTTTTAGACAAAAACACAACCTTCAGCGATCGGGTTCGTCTCACCCTCGCAACCAGCTTTACCGGAAAAGATACGCTACTTACTCGTATTGCAGCTCGTAACGTTCCCAACATGAGGGATGCGATCGGTACCAACATGGGCCGCTTGAGTTTTGGCGACGGACCCGCAACTAATGCTGTTGGTGATAATGGAGTTGCGATCGACAAAGCCTACTATCGTTTCCCGTTGGGTAATGCTCGCGTTACCGTTGATGCAACTGGCGGTGAGTTCTACAACAACATGGAGAACTTTAACGGTCAATTGGCTAGCGATTCAACTGGAAGCATTTCTCGCTTTGGTCGTTTCAACCCGATCTATCGTTATGCTCAAGGTGGTTCCGGTGCAACCGTTAACTACAGCTTCACCCCTCAAATTGGTTTAACGGCTGGTTTCCTTGCTAAGAATGCAAACGACTCAACTGCTGGAAACGGCTTGTTCAATGGTGGTAATGCAATCATTGCTCAACTTGAGTACAAGGCTTCCAATAATTTGGGTCTAGGCTTGACTTATGTTCGCGGTTACGATCGTATTTCAACTCCAGTTCCGGCAGGCTCTCCCGCTGGAACGAATCCAACCGATCGTCCAGTTGTTTCCGGTGGTGTCGGCAGTACGTTGTCTAACCGACCTTTTGGCGATACCGTCGCAACGACTTCTGATAACTTCGGTATTCAAGGTTCCTTTAAGCTAAGCGATGCTATTAATTTGGGTGGCTGGGTTGGCTACACAAGTGCAAACCGTCAGACTATTGCCGGTGGAAACTCCAGTATCTGGAATTGGGCCGTCACACTTGCCTTGCCTGACTTGGGTAAAAAGGGCAACTTGGGTGGTCTGATTGTTGGTCAGCAGCCGAAGATTACGGGTGGTGTTGGTGCTGAAGCGGGAAGCAACCTCTTCGTAGAAGGGCTGTATCGCTATCAGATGACCGATAAGATTTCTATTACTCCTGGTTTGATGGTCATCTTCAACCCTGAGAACAACAACTCTAATCCAACCACCTACGTTGGTACTATCCGCACAACTTTCCAGTTCTAAGACTGATGAGTTGAGTTAGATTCTATTAAACTAAAAGCGTCCTGGAAAGCCGGGGCGCTTTTTAGTTTTAAATTATTTTTCGATCGAATGAACTTCCGATCGTTAATGAGATTACACATCAGTAAACAGATTCTAATTCCCCACTCTGCTATGATTCCAAAACACGATCGGTTCTAACAAAGATTATTTGTTAGACGAAAGAGGGAAAGAGTAGTGAAAGTCTGCCGCTGTCCCGCAACTGTAAATCAGAATGCATAAATCCTGATAAGTCAGAATGCCTGCCGATCGTGTGATGTGCTTTTAAAAAGCATTTATTACCGTCTTATCTGCGAGGTACAGGGTGAAGACAAAAAAACAAAAATGGCTAAGTTTAGGGGCGATCGTAGTTTTAAGTGCATATATTGTATTGGGATCGGCCAATCCTGCCGCCGCCATGCATATTGCTGAAGGCTATTTACCCGCTGAATGGGCTGCATTTTGGTACGCCGCATCAATACCATTCTTTTTGGTTGGGCTACGATCGCTCACTCGCATCACCAAAGCCAACCCCGAACTCAAACTATTATTAGCACTAGCGGGCGCATTTACTTTTGTTCTGTCGGCCTTAAAAATTCCATCGGTTACCGGAAGCTCTTCTCATCCAACCGGAACAGGACTCGGAACTATTCTTTTTGGCCCATTGGTAATGACGGTGATGGGGAGTTTAGTATTGCTCTTTCAAGCCGTATTGTTAGCTCATGGCGGCATAACAACTTTAGGTGCAAATATTTTTTCCATGGCGATCGTGGGTCCTTGTGTCGCCTATGTGGTTTATCACTTAGTTATGAAAATCGGAAATCAGACCGTTGCGGTTTTTATGGCGGCGATGTTTGAAGACTTGCTCACCTATCTCACTACCGCAGTGCAATTAGCCTTAGCATTTCCGGCAGTACAAGGTGGATTCATGGCATCCTTTGTGAAATTTGTTGGTGTATTTGCCATCACTCAAGTCCCCCTTGCCATTAGTGAAGGATTGTTGACCGTATTGGTTTGGAACTGGCTTCAGAACTATGGACAAGAAGAATTAAAAATATTGAAATTGATCAAATCATAGAGGTTTAATTCATGAAAAAAATACCTGCTAATTGGTCCATTGCGATCGGAGTTTTGGCATTATCGATCGGACCACTCTTACATTTTCAAGGCAATACATTCAACGCAACAGATAGTAAAAATTCAACGGCTATTGAAGAACTACGACCCGGTTATAAGCCTTGGTTTAAACCCATGATCAAGCCTTCTGGTGGCGAAATTGAGACCTTTTTGTTTGCGACCCAAGCCGCGATCGGAGCGGGAATTGTTGGGTATGTAATTGGGCTATACAAAGGCCGATCTGAACATCAAGCCAGTCCATCTGACGATTCATCTTCGCCACAATGAGCCATCAAATTGATAGTTTGGCTTATGGCAATCGATTACGTTGGTTGCCGCCCAGCCACAAATTATCTTTTGCTATTGTTCTGTTGATACTTTCATTGATCTCGCCCCCGATCGTTCAAGGCTTAATTAGCATTTGGGTTTTTATTTGGATTGTTCACTATGCGGGAATTCCAGTGAATATCTATTTGAAATTGCTAGCATTGCCCTTGAGCTTTTGGCTTGCTAGTTTTCCTGCTTTTGTGATTAATGCCGCTGATGTTCAGACGCAGACCGTGATGGCTGATGTTTGGAGGGGATTGGAGATGAACGTTGGTGGATTTTATATTTACGTTAGCAACTATGGATTGCAGCAAGTTGCTCGACTATTGATTCGGGCATTAGCTTCGACTAGTTGTATGTATTTCATTTTACTGACGACACCATTTACAGAAGTGTTGCAAGTTCTTCGTCAGTTGCGATGTCCAGCATTGTTGACGGAGTTGTTGTTGTTGATGTATCGCTTTATTTTTACATTATTCGCGATCGTTGATGATCTGTGGATGGCACAAAACTCTCGCTGTGGCTATCGTACTTGGCGACGGGGAATGTCTAGCCTTGGCATTTTAATTGGGCAACTGCTGCAACGAGTGCTGATCAACTATCGTCAAGTCTCCCTAAGTCTTGCAGCCCGAGGGTTCAACGGGGAACTTCAGGTGTGGAATTCACGACCTCACGTACCGTCTCGTCGATATGCTATTGAAGCGATCGTGGGCTGTAGTGTTTTTGCGATACTCAGCCTTAGCCTGAAGCCTTAGCCTGTCCGATCGTATGGGCAAGCAATCCTCGGTGAATTGTTGAACCATACAGCAATTGAAAATTCAAAAAACGATGAATTAAACCCACATTCTACTATTTGGAATATGGGTTCATCCTAAAGCCATTGTATTTAGCAACTCAGTATTTAGCAACTCAGCGCGGATTAATCAGTGGATATTTTCATAGGGTCAATCGGTTTGTTATTTTGAAATGCGATCACGTGAGGAGAATCTGTAGTGAGTTTTGATAATACCTGTCGCAGACTTGCGGAATTATTTCCCTCTGACTTTGCCAGTTGGGTGCTCGGTCGCAAAGTCAACTCCAGCCAACTCAGCCCCACCGAACTATCAAACGAACTCATTCGTGCCGATAGCATTATTTTGCTCCAGAACAGTGAAGAAGTCGTTCACATTGAGTTCCAAACTCGATATAAAGACTCACTCCCTATGCGTCTTGCGGACTATCGACTCCGCATTTACCGCCGATTCCTGCACAAACGTATCTACCAAGTCGTTATCTACCTTCACAAAACCAAATCCAAAAAAGTCTATCAAGACTTCTTTGAAATTGCTGGAATGACAGCCCATTTCAACGTCATCCGTATATGGGAAACTCCGGCTGAAACACTTCTTAAGTATCCTGGACTTATACCCTTTGCTGTCTTGGGTCAAACCCGAAACGCCACCAAAACTCTGCGCACTGCGGTCCAAAAAATCAGCGCATTTTCTGATGAAGATCAACAGCACGAATCAATGGCTGCCAGCTACATCCTCGCTGGGCTAAGATTAAAGCCAGAACTGATTTCACAAGTCATTCGGAAAGACATTATGCAAGAATCTACTACCTACCAAGCGATCATTAATGAAGGCATTGAGCAAGGCATTGAGCAGGGCATTGAACAAGGCATTGAGACGGGGAAAATTGAACGTCAGGGTGAAATAGCGCTGAGAATGCTGAAAAAGGGGTTTACGATCGCCGATATTGTCGAGCTTACGGATCTCACACAAGAGCAAGTTCAACAATTACAAGTGTCCGGGTAGTTGCGATCACGTCATGCTAATCGCGTTATGAAAGTACATAGTAATACGATCGGGCGAGGCAACCCGGTATCGTATTATCAGTATTTTCGTTTCGAGTACCCATGTCACAACCCACTATTGAATCGATTCTCCAAGAAAATCGGACCTTTGCACCCAGTGCTGAATTCTCGGCAACGGCAACGGTAAAAAGTTTTGACGAATACAAAGCCCTTTACGATCGGGCAGCCGCCGACCCGGTTGTATTTTGGGAAGAGTTAGCAAAAAAAGAATTGCATTGGTTTAGCCCTTGGACGCAAGGATTAGATTGGAGCAATCCGCCGTTTGCGAAGTGGTTTGTGAATGGGAAAATCAATCTGTCCTACAACTGTCTCGATCGTCATTTGGACTCCAACGGTGATAAACCCGCCATCATTTGGGAAGGCGAACCGGGCGATTCTATTACGATCACCTACCGGGAATTGCATCAGCAAGTTTGTCAATTTGCCAATGTCTTGAAGAAAATGGGCGTGGTGAAGGGCGATCGGGTGGGGATTTATATGCCCATGATTCCGGAAGCGGCGGTTGCAATGCTGGCCTGTGCCCGAATTGGTGCGGTGCATGGGGTTGTGTTTGGTGGATTTAGTGCCGAGGCGTTGCGCGATCGGTTGGTTGATGCGGAAGCCAAGGTTGTGATTACGGCGGATGGTGGCTGGCGAAAGGATGTTGTTGTGCCGTTGAAGCCTGCGGTAGATGCAGCGATCGCCAAGGGTCAAACGAAAGTTGAAACCGTGATTGTGACCAAACGCACAGCGCAAGATGTGACGATGGAATCAGGGCGGGATCATTGGTGGCATGAGTTAATGGCAACCGTGGATAGTGATTGTCCTGCGGCAGAGTTAGATTCAGAAGACAATTTGTTTGTTTTGTATACCTCCGGATCGACGGGCAAACCAAAGGGTGTGGTCCATACAACAGGCGGATATAACTTGTATTCCCATATAACTTGCAAATGGATTTTTGATTTGCAGGAAAAGGATGTTTTCTGGTGTACGGCAGATGTGGGTTGGATTACGGGGCATAGTTATGTGCTGTATGGTCCATTGTCCAACGGCGCGACAACGGTGATGTATGAAGGTGCCCCCCGTCCGTCTAATCCGGGCGCATTTTGGGATGTCATTCAAAAGCATAAGGTCAGCATTTTCTACACCGCACCGACCGCCATTCGAGCTTTTATTAAAATGGGCGACGAGCATCCAAATGCAAGAGATTTGACTTCACTCCGGTTGCTTGGGACTGTGGGTGAACCGATTAATCCAGAAGCTTGGATGTGGTATCACAAGGTGATTGGGGCGGAGCGTTGCCCTATTGTGGATACTTGGTGGCAAACCGAAACAGGCGGGATAATGATTACACCATTGCCGGGAGCGATCGCCACGAAACCCGGTTCTGCAACTCTTCCGTTCCCTGGCATTTTGGCCGATGTGGTTGATATGGACGGCAATAGTGTACCTGCGGGAGAAGGCGGCTATTTGGCAATTCGTCATCCTTGGCCCGGAATGATGCGCACGGTGTATGGCGATGACAACAGGTTCCGCAAAACCTATTGGGAACATATTGCGCCTGTTGATGGCAAATACATTTACTTTGCTGGAGACGGGGCGCGCCGAGACGAAGATGGTTATTTCTGGGTGATGGGCCGGGTAGATGATGTGATTAACGTGGCGGGGCACCGATTGGGCACGATGGAGATTGAGTCAGCATTGGTGTCCCATCCAGCAGTTGCGGAAGCGGCGGTCGTTGGGAAACCGGATGATCTTAAGGGCGAAGAAATTGTGGCGTTTGTCACCTTAGAAGGCACCCATACAGCCAGCGATGAGTTGATGAAAGAACTCAAAAAACATGTGGTAAAAGAAATTGGGGCGATCGCACGTCCCGGGGAAATTAGATTTGCGGACGCGTTACCCAAGACTCGATCGGGTAAGATTATGCGGCGATTGCTGCGGGCGTTGGCGGCAGGTCAGGAGATTTCTGGGGATACGTCTACCCTCGAAGACATCAGCGTTTTGGAGAAGCTGAGAGGCTGAGGCGCTTAGCTAAAACAGATAATCCACTAAAACAAATAGGCCGATCGGGTCGCCCACAAGACTAAGTATCCGATCGCTCCTAGGATAACGATGGTCGATAGTCCAACCCAAACGGGACTATCGGCCCCATCTGTTTTCGTCATACCCAACTTAATGTCATCCACAATTACCAACACGCCTTCCCAAATTCTTTTCAGCATAAAATAGAAAAAATAATTCACTTTATTTTACCTCCGATCGCCACACGCTCAATTTATAATTCCTCTGAAATGTATAGCAAAATAGCTATCCCTATGTTTACCTCCGATCGCCGCCCACTTAATTTAGAGTTTTTCTAAATCTTTATGAAACTTTTTTTTACCATCAGTGCATCAATTATTATTCTACTTATAATTCTTGAAATTGTCCTACGATCGCGTTATGGACTGGGCGATCCGCTTTTGTATAAAGCAGACGAAAAAATAGGTTATTTGATTGCACCAAACCAAAACGTCCTTCGGAATGGCAATAGGATTCAAATCAATCGTTATTCAATGCGTAGTGATGAAATTAGCGATCGTAAAATTCCCGGTGAACGCCGCTTTTTTTTCATTGGCGATTCTGTGACAAATGGCGGTTGGTGGAATCCCCAAGACTCGATCATTTCTGAACAATTTAAGCAACATCTGCGCGCAAGTCAACCCGATATTCCCACCATTACAGTTCTGAATGCCTCGGCTAATTCTTGGTCCCCGCGCAATGAGTTGGAATATCTGCGCCAGTTTGGATTGTTTGATGCGGATATGTTGATTCTGATTATTAATACTGACGACTTGTTTGGTACGGCTCCGAATAGCCTCGTGGTGGGGCGTGAAAGTAACTATCTCGATCGTAAACCTATTGGGGCCATTGGTGAATTAATCGATCGCTATCGTTTGTCTAAGCTGCCGCCTTTACGAGAATTACAGGCGATTCACAATGAAGAGGGCGATCGGGTGGCGAAGATTTTAGACGCGATTCAGGCCATTCATAAATTAAGCCAAAGCAATCATGCCAAATTCTTAGTGCTCATGACTCCGTTATTGAGAGAACTAGAGGGGAAATCTCGTAACTATGAACTAGTAGCCCGCGATCGGTTGTATGAACTAGCCAAAAAAGAAGGGATTAATTATATTGATTTATTAGAACTCTTTAAAGCTAATGGCAATGCGAAACAGCTCTACCACGACAATATTCATCTCAATGCAGCGGGCAACGAAGAAGTGAGTCAGATTATTTTGAAGGCTCTACTGTAGATTTAATGTATTTACATCATCATCGGTTTCTCTATGCTCTCCCTTTGGCAAAAAACAAGCGGCACCTGGATCAATGTGTTCACCATTCTTCTGGGTACGACGATCGGACTAAGCTTGCGAGGACGACTGCCAATCAGAATGCAGCAGGTCTTAACCCAAGGATTAGGATTGTTTACTATTTTTCTGGGTATCACTATGGCGGGGGCAATGCGAAATGCAACAGTTGGGATTGTCGATGGCACAATTTTAGGATTGCTAGCGATCGTCTTTGGCGGCATTCTCGGAGAAGTATTGCAAATTGAACTTAGACTCACCCAATTGGGCGATTGGCTGAAGCAACGAGTTAAAGGCGGCGGGCGATTTACCGAGGGGTTTGTGGCGACGAGTTTGTTATTCTGTGTTGGCCCCATGGCGATTTTAGGCTGTTTGAACAATGGCTTGAACGGGGATCCTGGAATTCTAACAGTCAAGGCGGTGATGGATGGACTGGCGGCGATCGCATTTAGTAGCACCTATGGGATTGGCGTGGCATTCTCTAGCCTAATGATTTTGATTTATCAAGGCAGTCTTTCTCTTGTGGCCAGCAGCCTTGCCCAGGTTCTCCCGAATCCCAGTAGCGATCCGTGTGTTGCGCTCATTTCTGGAGTGGGTGGATTGATGGTCATGGGCATTGGCTGTAATTTACTAGAGTTAGTTCCCATTCGAGTTAGTTCGTTTTTACCTGCATTATTTCTTGCACCGATTTTGTTCACGATCGCCAAGACCCTTCATCTATGAGAATCTTGACTACTAAGTGAAACGCTAAATCGATCGTAATATTATCTATGATATATTCCACGAATCGATCGAAGTAATATATCTATGACTTCTAATTTAGAAACGATCAGAGTATCAATAAAACGTTAGATTTAGGTTGGAGACGAGAAAAAACAAAAATACTTTGTCAACCTTGAATTATCGAGGTATAAATTGGATAACGTTACGAAATAAAGTCACTAAGCCAACATTAAAAAAGGAACATTCTAATGGCTGGAGCAAAACGTCGTTCTCCGACTGCTACACTCGTCTCGAAGGCTGCTATTTCACAAGCTTCCTTAACGCTAATGGATTTACCAGACAAACCCAAGGAAATTTGGTCATTGCGCGAAGCTATCAATGCATTGCAAGATCAAATCATCTTAGCTCTCGATCGGGGTTACGATTACTCTGAAATCTCTACAATGCTGACCCAACAAGGTGTTGAGATTCGTCCATCGACCTTGAAATATTATCTGTCTGGTGTACGTCGAGGGAAAAATGGCAAACGCCGCGTCGCCGGGAAATTAACGGAGACAACGTTGACTAATGCTAATGCTGCGGTGGATGGCATGAGTGAACCAGACGACGCGAAGAAACCTCGTGGCCGCAAATCCAAGACTGGTATTGAATCTAGTACTAATGAATCTAGTGCGTCAAAAGTCAGTAAGACGGATAAAATTCCGACTAAATCAGGCAGCAAAACTACAACAAAGTCACCGACTACTCGCGGTCGTCGCAAAGCAACTAGCGTTTAAGTAAGATTCGATCCCCCTAAATCCCCCTTGTGAAGGGGGACTATGAATTACTTTCTAGTTCTCCCTTTCTAGTTCTCCGCTGTGAAGAGAGACTATGAATTGCCTTCTAGTTCCCCCTTCATGTTCTAGCCAGTTCCCCCTTCACATTCTAATTCCCCCTTCACAAGGGGGCTAGGGGGATCGGGTCTTACTTATAACAACATTCATCTGGCACCATTCATCAAAGCTCATTTCATCACTACCACCATGAATCCTAACCTCAATGCCTTCTGGATGCCCTTTACCGCCAACCGTCAATTCAAAGCTAAACCTCGGCTGCTGGCCTCGGCACAGGGCATGTATTACAAAGACATCGAAGGTCGGGAAATTTTGGATGGGACAGCGGGATTGTGGTGTGTGAATGCAGGGCATGGCCGCAGTACTATTGCAGAAGCCGTCAAAAATCAAATCG
>JAYUEW010000089.1:0-6536 GCA_043739045.1 Synechococcales cyanobacterium | reverse complement strand
GGTGGTGAATATGGTCAAGCTTGGCATGAGGCGGGCATGAAATTGAATAAACAAAATGTATTTGATGATTTCATTGCGGCGGCTGAATGGTTGATTTCTGAGAACTATACGTCGTCAAGTAAGCTTGCGATCGAGGGCGGAAGTAATGGCGGATTACTCGTCGGCGCTTGTATGACGCAACGGCCAGAACTCTTTGGGGCGGCGCTTCCGGCGGTGGGTGTGATGGATATGTTGAGATTCCACAAGTTTACAATCGGTTGGGCTTGGCAAGGCGAGTATGGCGATGTGGAGAAGAGTGAGGCGGAGTTTAAAGCATTGTATGCCTATTCACCGTTGCACAATTTGAAAGCGGGCGTTCACTATCCGGCGACTATGGTGACGACCGCAGACCACGACGATCGGGTGGTTCCGGCTCACAGTTTCAAGTTTGCGGCGGCATTGCAAAAGGCACACAAGGGCGATAATCCTGTATTGATTCGCATTGCAACAAAAGCGGGTCATGGCGCTGGGAAACCGACGGCGAAAGTGATTGAGGAGGCAGCAGATAAATGGGCCTTCTTATCTAAGGTGCTGGAGATGAAGTGAACGTGATCTGAAAAGGAAATTATAGGATCCCCCGTTATGATTGTTTTACTTAGGTAGAATGATTTCGGGGGATTTCTTGTATGGCTCAAGTACAAGGTCAGTGGACAATGCCACTTTCAGTTACGGATATGATCGCAATGATTGCTCAGTTACCGATCGCAGCAAAACATCAAATCCGTGATTTTTTAGATGAGGAGTTAGAATCTGAAGAAGATTCTCTGGAGTCTTTGGCAGAGATTGAACAGGTTTACGAGGAGTATGAATCTGGCTGACTACATCACGTTCGATGAATATTTGAAGAAACGCCGTCACAAACTGAATATCTCAAACAGTCTGTGATTGCATAAAATTGTTGAGATGTGTGATTATTGGGTAGGTAAAGTAATACGAAAGAAAAGAGCCATATGACATATGACAGATCTCTCTAGCATTCAGGTGACGATCGAACTTTCAATGGTTTTCGGTCATAAATATGATCATCCATTGGACCATCCTCTTATGAGACCTTACTTGCAGATAGATATAGGACGTTAAATTTATTAGCTTTCTGTGCAGCTTGATCCCCGAGAACATTTTTTTGATTGTGTAGCCAAATCTTCACCTTGGTCTGTTCTGGGTGATAGGTATTAACAAATTGAATGAAGTCATCAATAGTACAAGGTTTATCGGCACCACCCATATATGAAACATGGAATTGGTCGTGAATTTCACAGGATAGAGTGATTAAATTACTTTCAACGTTAGCAAGATGCGGATATTCTTGTTTTGAGTAGAGGTGGTGAACGGCTAATTTTAGCGTATCAACTTTGTTCCCTTTTTCCCCAGATAGTTGACAAGTGTTTTTATCTCGTCTTGTCTTCACATGAGTCATCACTTTTTGAACATCTTTCTCCCGTTTAAGGATATGCTGCACAATATCATCCACTTTTGGTGCAATAACTTCTCCAATGTCTGCACACCAGTCTTTACGATTCCGTTTCGTTTGACTATCTTTCATAGCTACTGATAGTTTTGCGATTCCTGAAAGAGAAAAATAGCGCCCTCCACCATCTAAAAGGTCAGTAAAATCTTGTCCTTGAATGAGAGGTTTCTCTTTACGTTGTGCAATCTCCAGAATCTTCTTTAGATAAGATGAATTTGTTTTGAACATCTTAATAACATCCGATTGTGAAATGAAGAATAGTTCATTTCGTTTCATCAAAGAGGAGCAGTTTTCAATGATATGATCACCAATAAAAGCTTGGCGGATGTTTTGCTTAGTATGAAGAAGCACATCCTTTATTTTTTGTAGCAATGACCGCTTTTGAGTCGCTTCCAAGTAGCGAGCGAGCGTATAAGCGCCTGATTGAGTATAATCCCTTAATCCACTAGATTTATTAACAACCCGGTAGTCAGTACCCTCTGCTAGATCCCACACGTCATCAGGAATGGAATCAAAAAAAATTTCAATCTCTATTAACTTCTCACTGCTAATTCCAAGAGTTTGAATGAGTTTTTTAGATGTGATGTAAGTATCAGCCATGGTAAACTAATTGTCCTTAAATTATAGTGTTGAGGAGTGGAAATAACTTGTAGGAATGTAAGAACTAAAGTGTTTCGGTGAGACTTTTATAGAAAGTTGTCAACCGATCGAAAATAGATGCATTTCCGGTAGGCTTATCAGGGTGGTACGTTTGACACAACTCACGATACGCCGCCTTAACCTCATCCTTTGTACTTGTTTTGGAGTCTAATCCAAAGGCTTTCCACGGCATGTCATATTTGAAAATGTTGATTCCATTAACACAACCCTCACCAGTCTCAGACTCTTCTCCAGGAAGGATACCAACCGATTTTCGGTAGACGGTTTCCCATCCTTCTTTTTTAGAAAATTCTAATTTTCCAAGGCCACTAGTTATCATTTGAAAAGTAACCGATTTTCTAAGGGCTGCTAAATCCTTAACTTGAAAAAATTCAAGAACAGCCTTTTTGAGTTCGGGCATCGAAAGAGGTTTAGGACCTTTAACTTTCTTCGGTATACCCGTAGGCTTACGTTTCGTCGCTTTTGGAGGCTTTGGAGGATTTAATATAAAACTCGCAAAATTTGTCAAAATCTCAGCATCATAACCATGAGATTCAACAAGTCTCTGAAGCTCGGCCTCCATGATTGCTGTTAGGTTTTTCTTACCAGTCGTTGTTACCATAACTATCGCTCTTACTTCAGTGCTAATTTTCTATCAATACATTTCATTTCTGATCACAGAGTACCCTGATTTCATGGTTAACACACTTACGTGAGCTACAAACAATAGTAATTTTAAGCGCGATCGCAGCATAGAGAATCGAAGAGGATTGATTTTGGGACTGGAACCTTACAGCTTGATTAAGATCGGGATATTAATGGGGTACGATCGATCGTTGCCAACAGACTAGCTAACGCCGATCGCCCCGCTATAATGAAACAAACTACTAATTGATCCCATGGCAACTGTCACGATCGAAATTCCTGATGAGTTTCTACACCAGTTTCAGCAGTTGGGCGATCGCTTCCCGGAATGGTTAGCATTAAACTTTTTTCCGTCTACTGATTCAAACCTATCGCGCTGAGCATCTTTCTTTTATCGCCAACCCTGCGCTACTTGAGCAAGTTCAGCCATCGCCAATCCATCTGAAATAAACTGTTGTTTGATCAAATTTGGTGGAATGTAAGCATCATACTTCTGGACGATCGGCGCTTCGTCCTCTTCCATAAACATATCTGAAGTCAAATTCCGATCGCCCAAACTATGCAATTCATACCGTAAATTCTCAGCCGGACATTTCCCCAAATTCACCACCATAAAATACGGCGATCGGCCTTTAATGCCTTTAATTTTTAACGTCGATCTGCAATGGTTCCGTAAATATCGTTCTAACGTTTTGAATCCTTTACTTCCAATCCAAGGAAGCAAACACACATAGCCCTCCTCTGAATAGGTAACAAGATTTTCTGTTATCCCTTGACGACGAGCCATCGCGCGGGCCACCTGAAGCCGATCGATCGCCCCTGGTTGTAAATAGAAATAGTTAGTATCTTCGCGCAATACCTGCCGCATTCTTGCCAGAACTTTAGTATGAATCTCTCCCGTCGTCCCGCGCCAAGAACTAGCATTCGCCGATTTTGAGGACGATCGGGCTTTGACGACCTTTGATTTTTGATTCACCTCAATAATTTCCCAAACACTTCCCGCCAGAGAAATACGATCGCCCGTCCCTGGTGTCACCATGATTGAGCCAATCACCCGATCGTTGTTCATTACGGTATATTCTTGATGGTCTGGAAAAATTGCATAGAATTTAAAATTGCGGACAATCTTCTCACCCTTCAAACCCAAAATCAGCGTTGACTTTTCCGTTGTTTCAATATGATTTAGTTCAATCCAATGGCGCAGTAATTGGCGATAGTCAGACTGTTGAATGTTTTTAAAAGGTGGCAACGTCAAAACCTGTTGGGCAAGATGTGCGGGACTTAATTCACCTTGAGACATTAAAGTACTCATCGTCTGATGGTAAAGCAAACTATAGGGATATTGCACATTCGGCGGTGGCTCAATCCATTTGTCTTCTAGATAGAGTTGAATGATTGCAATCGCCTGTAAAAGTTGCCAAGGAATCTGTTCCGGAATTGTCTCCTCACCTGTCGGCCTATCTTCTGCACAAACAAACCTCATTTCCGACACGCCGCCCCGTCGTCCCGATCGGCCTAAGCGCTGTAAAAAACTCGCAACAGAAGCCGGAGATTCAAGCTGAATCACCCGATCGAGTTGACCGAGATCAATTCCCATTTCAAAGGTCATCGTCGCTGCTGTCACCGCAGGAATATCCTTCGCCCGCATAGCCGTCTCCGCAACCGCCCGCAAATCCGCTGAAATGCTTCCGTGATGAACGTGATAGACATCAGGGTTTCCCTTCGCAAGTGCGATCGTCCGCATTGCCGTTATGGCTTCTTCTGTGGCCGTTCTTCCATTGGCAAACACGAGACATTTTTGATTCAGGGTTTGTTGAAATAAATGTAAATGATAAGGATTAAATGAAGAATCTCGCGCATCGCCCTGTGCCCGAACCACAATACCCGGATCATAAAAATGTTCAATCGAAAGTTGAATTTTACGGCCCGCACTTTCCAACATCGGCACCGCCACCTTTCGCCCTGTCCCCGCCGCCATCCAGCGTTCGGCCAAGGCATAATCGCCCAGTGTTGCCGATAATCCAATTCGTCTGGCTTCATTGCCTGTAATTTGGGCAATACGGGTCAGTTGGCAAAGAACCTGGTCGCCTCGATCGCTCCCGATAAACGCATGAACCTCATCAATGATTACAAATTTCAATTGTCCAAAGAGTCGTGGTAAATCCTTTGATTTATTCACCAACAAACTTTCTAATGACTCCGGCGTAATCTGTAAAATACCACGCCCCTCATTCAAAACCTTCTTCTTTTTGCTCTGTGTCACATCACCATGCCACATCTGAACCGGAATATCCGCCATTTCAAGCAAATCGGTTAACCGTTCAAATTGATCATTAATCAACGCCTTAATTGGCCCAATATACAATGCCCCAATGCCCTGTGGTGATTGATTAAACAACTCCGTCAACACCGGAATGAACGCCGCTTCAGTCTTTCCCGCCGCTGTCCCCGCTGCCACTAATAGATGATCATCCGAATCAAAAATTACCCGACAAGCCTCTTCCTGAATTGGACGCAATCCCGTCCAGCCGTTGCGGTACATATACTCCTGAATGAATGGCGCAAGACGGTTTTGCATTGTGAAATGACTCGCACTAAATAATATAGTTAATAAAAATAATTTAATTAATAAAAATGGATGCGTAAATCCCGAATACTGTCACCAGATTGCCATATCCGTCAAATCACTTAATTTCTAATTTAGCTCAATCAATGCGTTCACTTTACCAGACTTCTGGGCATGATTAAATTATCAGCCTGCGCCTACATCATCGGAAGAGAGGACTGTCCAACGTGATGAATTTATTTACTGAACCATCCAGTATGCTTACAGAATCCCTCACCCAAACTCTAATCACCGTTAGCCCGCAAGAAGCATACGCTGGAATTATATTGTTAGCGATTGCCTCTGATCATTATTTGGCTAGTTATTTGGCAGAGGAAGAACTTGAAGCGATCGATCGTCAGCTGCGACCAATGCCTCTTTTCCAGCATTTCCAGGCCGAAACAATGCGTAGAATGTGTCAAAAGCTTTTTATAATTTTGCACCGTGATGGCGAAGATATACTACTAGCCTCCGCACGGGAAACGCTGCCCCCTGAACTCCGGGAAGCTGCATTTGCTTCTGCTTCAGA
The DNA here is from genome assembly GCA_043739045.1 of Synechococcales cyanobacterium. Lineage (GTDB taxonomy): Bacteria > Cyanobacteriota > Cyanobacteriia > Leptolyngbyales > Leptolyngbyaceae > JAAFJU01. Next base: position 611 of record JAYUEW010000089.1, on the reverse strand, counting down.
CCTTATATTTGCCAACGGTATAATTTCGCGGATTCAGTCGTCATTTTTAACCCACCTCTCTCAAGCCTTAGAAATTCCCACCGCTATCGGTGCCCAAATCCTTAGCATCGCCCATCTCAAATACTCGTACAACAATCCCGTGAGTAACGCCTAACGAACATTAATCATCCTTTATTACTTGCTGCCTCTGCATTAATGAACAGTTGCTGATGGCGAACCCATTAAATGCAAGGTAGCAAGACTCAATCAAAACCGTTATTACAGAACCGGAAGAGACGATCGCCAATCAGCATCTCCTCTTTTCCGGTTTCTTTCTTGTCTCTATCTTCCATCCCATAGGCGTTACAATCTTCAGTCTGCATGTTGCCCGATCGTCCCCGAATCGATAGTGTAAAGATTAGAGATTTCGTGGGGATTCAAATGGCATTGATTGTTCAGAAGTATGGTGGCACATCCGTCGGGACTGTGGAGCGGATTCAAGCTGTCGTCAAACGGGTAATTCGGACCGTGAAAGCGGGAAATTCGGTGGTGATGGTGGTATCCGCTATGGGTAAAAGCACCGATGGGCTGGTGAAGCTGGCCAATGAAATTTCGGAAAATCCCAGTCGCCG
>JAYUEW010000088.1:0-4653 GCA_043739045.1 Synechococcales cyanobacterium | reverse complement strand
AAGGTAATGGTGCCCATGAAGCTTTGAAGCAATACTAATGAACCATTCAACGACGATCGTAAAAATGGTCCTCGCCCCATCGCCGTTGCCAGCACCGTCATCAGCGTCACTGCGACCACGCCGAACGTAGCCCCGTAGTCTCCCAGCCGAATGGCCGCCCAGAGCAATCCCGGTAAGACTAAATATTGAAGCGGATAGTCTGATAAAAAAGTAAACCCGCTCAATAGCCCAAATCCTAGCAATAACAATCCCACATCCCACGATCGATTCCAAACAATTTGTCGCCATCGAAATCGTTGCCAGCTCACTAACATTGGCATCCCAATGATCACACTAAGAGCATCACCAATCCACCATGTTTTCCAAATCTCACCATACAATTCCCAAGGTGAAACACCGAACAGCCCCATATAGAGCAATGAAAACGTTGGTGTAATTACGGGAATAACCAATCCGATGGCAATGAACACCATCACATTACGAACCCGATCGAGAATCTGCCCAACAAAAAAAGTGCGTAAAAGACTCGCGCCGATCACTGTCGTTGACATTGTAATAATTGCTTGAATCAAACTCATAACGAGAGCCTTTTCAAGGGTTAAGCTCTTTATGTGAACGTCAAAATTTATGATAAGGTTGGCGATCGCAATGCCCGGTATTAAATGATTACCACCGAGATATAGCGTGGCCCAAGCGATCGGGGCTGGAATCCAGATGGGCGTAATGCTAAGTGAATCGGATAATCCGAGACTCATAGAAAAAATTGCCGACTGATGATACGCAAATCCCGTCAGAAAAATTATCAACCAGGTTATAGGCTGACGATAAGTGAACCAAAAATTACGATCGGGTAAGATCCTAGCCATCTCAAACATAGCCCATCAAGTTAGGTGAATGCACTCTGTTTAGTATGACTGTTTTTTTGTATTAGTCTAGAAATCAACGACTCAGACGGAAGAACTAGACTTTGATGCACTGGGCGCAATCTGGGGCGCTAATCCGAGGTGCTTTACCCGTTAATCCCTGCATGTGCCGTAGAACTAAAGACCGGACAGGGGAGATATCCTGCAAAATCCACAAAGAACAGCGTCGGATCCAAACAATCGGCCATATCCTATTAGAAAAAAGACGAGTTAATGTATCAGTCAATCCTAATACAAACAAATTTTCCCACATTCTCCACCGTTCATACTGTTTCAAAACAGATAGACTGGCAAAATCGTTATCCCGAGCCAGCGCATTCTGCATCACATTGACTAGCGCTGCTGCATCTCGAATTCCTAAATTAATTCCCTGACCACCCACTGGATGACAACAATGGGCTGCATCCCCAATTAATGCAAGGCCCGGTTTCACATATCGCGTGCTGTGCAGTAGCCGAACCGGAAATACCGACGGCTCGCCCACTAGGGTCAATTTGCCCATATGGTCGCCATAGCGCGATCGCAGTTCCGCCATAAATTCATCGGGCTTAAGCGTCAGCATCTTATCGGCAATGGCCCGAGGCGCAGTCCAAACAATCCGACACAAGCCATTCGGCAACGGCAAAATTGCAAAGGGACCATCGGGCTGAAAGCGTTCGTAGGCGATTTGGTTATGGTTATGCTCAGGTTGAATGAAGGCCACGATGCAGGATTGCCAATATTGCCAGCCAAACGTGGTGATATTGGCGGCTTGGCGCAGAGCTGATCGGCTACCATCGGCGGCGATCACGAGCTTAGTGGAAAGAGTTTGTGCGCTGTTTTGAGAACTAGTCTGTGCAAGTTTAACAATAGTTCGATCGCCCATCTTAACCGTCTCTATGACCGTTGCTGGGCAAATTCGATCGACGTTTGGTAAGGCGCTTAGCCCATATTCTAAGGCTTCCAATAAAACACGATGTTCCGCCACATAGCCAATAGTTTCACGGCCTAGATCTTGAGGCAAAAACTTCACCACTTTGCCATAGTCGCCGTCAGAAAGCTGAACCGATCGGTAGGTTTCGACCTGAGGCCGAATGCGCTGCCAAAGCCCTAACTCTTCAAAGACTTTTACGGATAGTAAATTAATAGAATAAGCTTGTCCCCGATCGCTAGCCATTGACCGAGCTTCGGCTTCAACAATAGCCACCTTCAATCCCGCTTGACCGAGGGCACATGCCGCGACATTACCGACAATTCCACCCCCGACAATAACCGCATCATACCCATAGGCATCGGTCTGCTCAACATCTGTCAAATCGCGTGTTAATTCACGATTTACGCCGTAATGATTTACGCCGTAATCAAGACAGCCGTGGGTTACGTCAAACTCAGTAACGATCGATGAAGTTTGCATTACAGGATATTAACCGAAAGATTAAAACGAGTTACATAAGTATATCTTGTACCGATTATCAGCGGAATGCAAGCAGTTTTCTGGGTAGGATGCCGTCCAGTGTAGGTCTAGGTCAATGTAGGTCTAGGTCAACCGATCGGATAAAAATCTTAGACCTGAGTGATGGCAGTGCGCAATTGAAAGCTGGCGGGGGATCTGCGCACTAGCCAAAACGATCGCCCAGGAATTAACTCACCGATTCAACTTGTTAACCGTTTAATTGGCTATTAATGATTATTAAATGGTCGGTTCTTTCCACCGATCGATTTTCACACAATCAATATCAAACTGATCCAACGCCCGTGCTACCACAAAATCAACCAAATCATTAATCGTCTTCGGATGGTGATACCAAGCGGGAGTGGCGGGAACAATACGCGCTCCAGCTTCAGCCAACGTTGTCAAATTGCGAAGATGAATTAAATTTAGCGGTGTTTCACGAGGCACAATGACTAGCTTTCGACCTTCTTTGAGTTGCACATCTGCCGATCGTTCTAGCAAATCTGAACTCAAACCCGCCGCCATCTTGCCCACCGTACTCATGCTACAAGGAATCACGAGCATTCCTAACGTCCGAAACGAGCCACTCGCGATGTTCGCCCCCACATTCCCAAAGGCATGACAGGTTAACGTTCCAAAGGACTCAACCTCGCATTTCTCACGCCAGAACGCTTCTTGGGCGATCGGATCGATCGGCATTCTGATGCCCTCTTCTTCAAGCCAAACCATATAGGCCGCTTTAGAAGCTACTAGTTCAATACTGTAATCAGCGGTCAGTAAATGCTTCAGAGTGCGCACAGCATAAATCAATCCCGACGCACCCGAAACACCGACAATTAACGGACGAGTCATGGATCTGTTCTCACATACTTAAAACAATTAATAACGAACTAGTCAATGACTGATCTAATGATTAACGACTAGATCAATCATTAACATTTTTCTATTTTAATCGTCATCAGAATCAAATTCTTGATTTTGCTCTTCATATTCTTGTTCTTCGTCTGGGTTATTGAAGTAATCTTCTGGTGCTTGGCTTCCACCGCTGACTGCGATTAGATCAATTTGTTGACGATAGTAATCGACGCTTTTCACTTGGACTTCAATCCGATCGCCCAGTCTGAATTGATTGCGATTTTTCCGTCCAACTAGGATTTGTTGACGCGATCGGAATTCATACCAATCGTCTTTAAGCGAGCTGACATGGACTAAGCCTTCAACTAGGAGTTCTTCGATTTCCACGAATAGTCCATAGGATTGAACGCCTGTAATTACGCCATGGAAAATTTCACCCGTGCGTTCTCGCATGAGTTCGGCTTTCTTTAACCCTTCCAAATCATTCTCAGCATCTTGAGCCACTTTTTCCCGCTCACTGAGGTGATTGACCACCATGTTGAAGTAAGCCGTCAGTTCTTGCTGAAGTTTATCGGGGAGGACACTCCAGCCGATTTCGCCGTGGCAGTCACTGTGACGGATGTCGATGCCTTCTTTTGAGCGGGCCGATTTACGATCGCGGCCTTCTTCAAAGACGGCATGGAGCGCTCGGTGAATCAACAAGTCAGGGTAACGACGCACGGGGGAAGTGAAGTGGACATAGCCTTGGTCTAGAGATAGACCGAAGTGAGGCTTGGCGGTAGTGCTATAGAAGGCGGGTTTGAGGGTCGAAAGCAGGAGGTAAGTTAAAACTCGTTCGGCATTGGATTCGGCGAACTGCTGGGTAAAGTTCTGGAAGTCTTGGGAAGTGACTTCTTCTTCATTCGCTAGTTTGAGTTCTAATCCCATTCCTGCGGCAAGTTTGATCAGATCCTGCACCGCTGTCAGATCGGGTTGGGGATGAACTCGGTAAACCGCCGGGATTTTCAGGGCTTGCAGATGCTGGGCGACGGTCTGATTAGCGATCAACATCAATTCCACAATCAACGAGTGGATGGGTAGGCTGCTTGAAACCACAACGGCTCCGAGTGCGCCTTCATCGTCATAATGGAATTTGCTGAAGGTGTAACGATCGGCTTCTTCAGGGGTTTCAATTCCATCGGCACGGGCGTAGATTTTTTCAGGCAGATTCAGTTCAAAGGCTCCTCGCGACCTACGTTGCTCTTTGATAGCATGGCTGATTTGGTCTAGGTTGCTGAGCATTTCCGCGATCGGGGCAAAGGCATCTAGTTCTGGGGACGATTCTCTGGCTAAGAGCGCTTCGGCTTGGGCATAGCTGAGGGCATAGTCAACGGAGATAATCGCGGGCTGAATCTCGTACTCCAGAACGACTCCAGCTTGGGTCAGAATTAATAGCACCGATAT
>JAYUEW010000087.1:0-6921 GCA_043739045.1 Synechococcales cyanobacterium | reverse complement strand
GTATCATCCTCATCCCGCGCCTGTTTGAGATATTTTCTGGCATTCCCCATCAAACCCTGAACCGTAACGATCGCAAACCCAACACAGAATAACATTGCTAAAAATACAGATAATGACTGCATTGCCAAATAGATCCAACAGGATGCAATCACCGCCAAATCAATACAAATAAAAGGAATGATGAAAATCGTATTTGCAATAGTCTGCACATCTTCTGTCAGCGTTGCCAAGAGTTTCCCGGCCCCCAACTGTTCTAGCGTTGCTAAAGGCGTTGTCAAAATCGCCCGCGTCAACCGCAATCGCAATTCATAAATGGCACCCTGCGCCAACCGAATGAGTAAATATTGCGACGTAATAGTTGCGACTAAAGAAGCGATCGTAACTCCCACAAATTCCCACAAACTCACGGGATTTCCCGCCACCGTCTCATTCACCATCCGAATCAACAGCGCACTACAAACGCCGCTAAGAGAACCCATAATGGCCGCGATCGCCACACTCTGCCAAGATGCCTTCAACAGTAACAATAAAATTTTCATTCGATCGCATCCATAATTATGGTTAGTTCGTTACTCCCAATAGTCCCGATCCCCCTAGCCCCCTTGAAAAGGGGGAACCGGAATATTTACTTTATAATTTCTCTTCTATCTTCTGTTCTCTATACTCTTAGTCCCCCTTTTCAAGAAGCGTAGATAATTGCCTCGGCTTCATCTTGGTGAACTTCTGTTCTCCATACTCTTAGTCCCCCTTTCCAAGGGGGATTTAGGGGGATTGGGACTATCGAATCAGCCCCGAATCATCTGCAACAATTCATTAAACGGTCCCCAATCATTCTCTTGATCGATCCTTTCCCAGACCGATTCGATCAATGGACGCACAATCACCGTTTGGGGATTAGAACTATTCAAACATTTCGCCACCAATTCCATATCAGATTCCGGTAATGAATTCAACATTTTGAAATACAAATCCCGCCATTGTTCAAACAATACTCGAATCTCAACATCCACTATCTCAACATTATCTAAAATTAAACCCAAATCCGATCGCCACTCAGGTCTAAATTCGATCGCTAACTGTGCAAAAAACTGATGATATCCAACTTGAGAATTATGCAAAAACTCAATTGTTTTTTTCAACAACTCCCGCGCCAACAGATCATCACCCGCCTCAAAATCTAGTGCAGAATCTAGGCCAAATCCCAACTTTGCCAACATCAACGTCCGATAAACCCGTCCATACTGTTCATCATAACCATCTAACCCAGCCTCCAAATCCCCAGACGAGATCACATGCTTCAACGGCGATTGCAACATTTGCAGATTCCATTTACACATGGTTGCCTGATTGCTGTAGGCATAGCGTCCACCATTATCAAAATACGCCGCCGTGAATGATGGATCTAACGTCGGAATGAATGCAAACGGACCATAATCAAAACTCTCCCCCGTAATCGCCATATTGTCCGTATTCAATACCGCATGACAAAAACCCGCTGCCATCCACTGCGCCACCAACGTTGCCACTCGCTGCGTCAATTCCGCATAAAACATTGCATACCGATCGGCTTCAGCAGCCAAATGTGGATAATACACCTCAATCACATGATCCAACAATCGGCCAATTAAATCCCGCCGCCCCAAAAAGTCCAACCGCTCAAACGTACCAAATCGAATATGCGATTCCTGGACTCGAATCATCACAGACGATCGGGTCGGTGACGGCTCATCCCCACGATACAACCCCTCACCCGTCTCAACCAAACTCAAACAACGCGACGTTCTCACCCCCATCCGATGCAACATTTCCGCCGCCAACACTTCCCGCACTCCCCCTTTCAAGGTCAACCGTCCATCCCCCCCGCGTGAATAGGGTGTTGGTCCCGTTCCTTTGGTCCCTAAGTCATACAACTTGCCATCAAGGGCACGCACCTGACCAAACAAAAACCCGCGACCATCGCCCAATTGGGGATTGTAATGACCAAACTGATACCCGTGATAACGTAATGCCATCAAGGGTTCACGGCCCTGAAACCTACCAAAGGCTTCAATAAAATCTTCATCACTAACCGACTTTGGATCAAGCCCAAACTGAATTAAAACATCATCATTTCGCCAACGCAATTCATGGCTAGGAAAATCCGTCGCCGCCACCACGTCATAGTAATCATCATTACCCAAATGCTCGATCGAAGGTTCGTAGTTCAACGCAAGAATAGGATTCACGGCAATGACAAATGTGGGGGTCATTGGGAATTATTCCACAAAACCCGAATCACTGCTTGTCACAATACCCTAACCTTTAATTTTCCCTGTCTCAATCAAATGATCCAACAATCCCTCACAAGCATCCATCAACAAATCAATCACAAAATCAAACCCTTTCTCACCCCCATAGTAAGGATCAGGAACCTCTTTGAGATCATGCCTTGTACAAAACTCACACATCAAATGCAACTTACTCCGATCGTGATTCAACGAACCGACATAATACATCTGTTCAAAATTATCCTGATCCATCGCCAAAATTAGATCAAAATCATCAAAATCGATCGGTTCAAATCTACGCGATCGGCCCATCAATGTCAGCCCTAATCTACGCTGCGCCGCTGCATTCATTCGCCGATCGGGTTTCGCATCAATATGATACCCGGACGTTCCTGCCGAATCGCAAATGACTTGAGGCTCTAAGCCTCGGGCTTTTAACAAATGATTCATAATGTTCTCTCCCGACGGCGATCGGCAGATATTCCCCAAACAAACAAACAGCAAACGATAGGCCATGATTTACCCCCTATTCTAAAAATATTCTAGAAACGGCCAAAAACAAAAAAGACCTCTAGTATTACCCAGAAGCCTCTTTTAAAACTCATAAAAACCGAACCTACATTCCGCCGAAGCCAGGAATATTCAAGCCGCCCGTAAGCGCTTCCATCTTGCCCCGCATGACATCTGTAGATTTGACATAAGCATCGCTCATCGCCGCAAACACCAAGTCAGCCACGATTTCTGCCCCTTCATTTAAGGCTTCTGGCGCGATTTCAACCCGCTTTGGCTCTTGGTTACCACTCATGACAACTTTCACCAAACCGCCTTGGGCAATCCCCTCAATTTCCATGTTCTCCAATTCTTCTTGGAGATCCTTTGCGCCCTCTTGGACCTGTTGCGCTTTCTTAATTGCGTCGGTCAGCTCTTTCATTTTGCCAAGCCCGAAGCCAAATCCCTGTCCCTGTGCCATATTTGTTTCCGTATAACGAGTTAAGCAAATTACATTATGCCACCGAATCCCGAACTCATGCGCTAAGCTAGCTAGAAATTAAACAGATTTAAATTCACCCAAAATACGAACTTCCGGCTCTAAGCAAAGTTGCCAGTTGCGCTGAACCGTAGACTGAACAAGATGAATTAAGTTAAAAATGTCGCTTGCTGTTGCCCCACCGCAGTTCAAAATGAAGTTCGCATGACGCTCGGCCACCTGTGCTCCGCCGATGCGATGGCCCTTCAAGCCGACTTGCTCAATCAACCAGCCCGCTGAATGGGGGCCTGGATTGCGAAATACACTGCCGCAACTTGGACGATCGTAGGGCTGAGTGCTATGCCGACGGTTGAGGTGAGAATTGGTTTCTTCCTGAACTGAACGAGGATTATGGCCCATGGCAAGCTGGAACGTCGCCTGGATGACATAGCGTCCACCTTTTTGCAAGTTCGAGGTGCGATAGTGATACCCCAATTGATTCGGTGAAAGGGTCTCAATGGTGCCATCTGGGTTCAGCACATCCACACTCACCAAAATGTCCTCAACACATCCCTGGTGCGCTCCCGCATTCATCACCACCGAGCCGCCTACCGTTCCGGGAATCCCCACGGCCCATTCAAAGCCTTTCCATCCGCGTTTTGCTAAGCGTTGAGCCAACAGCGGCATCATCTCGCCAGCACCCACCACCACGCGACCGGAGTCCTCATTGAAAGTCATTCCGCGCATTTGACGCATCCCCACCACTAAGCCCGGTAGCCCTTGATCACTAATCAGAAGATTCGACCCTGCGCCCAACAATGTGACAGGTAACGATCGTTCCTTTGCCCAAATCACACCCGCCTTCAGTTGATCAACCGTACGAGGAGCCACAAACCATTCTGCTGGACCGCCAACTTGAAATGAGGTCAAGGTCGAGAGGGAATAGTGAGGCTTGATAATGCAATCGCTATCCATTAACTGAACCGGAGCAGAATGGAGCATTGATGAAAATCGGGAAGGAGAGTAGCAGGCTTGAACAGATTCAGGAACGAGTTCAAGTTGGCAAGTCGTAGGCATAATATTTGGGGAGAGCGTCATAATCTTACGGTTATGGGCGGCATTTTATTTAAAGGACAGCGTAGTCGAGTGGACGTGAAGAATATGTGGAGAGACGTTTTACAGATGCACTTGTAAAAATACATGGCGGGCAATGAAGGATTCCAAACAAGGTTGAAACTAGTTAAACTAAGAAGGCTCTGAAATTGAATATTCCCTATTGGCAATAAACAATAACGACTGCGTCTTTCTCCTCTGCTCCATCAAATTCAAGGCACTTATCTCTGAGTGGCCCAAACTAAGCTTCAGCAAGGGCCGACTTCAATCCATATTCCTGAAAAGATGCAAGGGCATCCGGAATAACTTGATTTAAGTTACCAGCACCTAGAAAAATGGCAATATCACCAGGACGCAACACTTCAGGCAAGAACACCTTTACCGCATCCAATGTGGGACGGTAATACACGTTAGCCTGAGATCGGGAAATCAGATCAGCGAGCTGCTGCCCCGTGACATTACCTGGATTTTCCTCTCCTGCGCTGTAAATGTCGGTAATTATAACTACATCTGCATTCGCAAATGATTTGGCGAATTCTGACAAAAAGGTTAGGGTTCGGCTGTATCGGTGAGGCTGAAAGAATGCAACAACTCGATGGCTGGGGGAATCAGGATCATCGACTTGAAGCCGAGCAGCGGCCAAGGTGACTTGAAGTTCACTGGGGTGATGGGCATAATCATCAACAAATCGAATCCCATTGATTTCCCCGCGCACTTCAAAGCGCCGTTTTGCCCCGCCAAAGCTTGACAGCCCTTCCTGAATCGACTCCATATCTGCACCAAGATGGCGTGCTACTGCGATCGCCGCTAGTGCATTACTTAAATTGTGGGATCCTAGAAGAGAAACATGAATCAGGCCGAGACATTGGCCCTTTTCCCAAAGTTTGGCATGGGTACCGTTAGCCCTATAAGAAATTTCATCGACGCTATAGGTTGCACCTAAGGCTCTGTCGATGCTGTAGCTGATGGCTGGATGAATTTTATCCCGAACTATCGGACAATCAATACAGCCAATAACGATTTCGCTTCGGCTGACAAATGTTTGAAACACGTCAACCACTTGGGCCAGATCTTTGTAATGATCAGGGTGATCATGTTCAATGTTAGTCAGGACACCAATATAAGAATTAAACTTAACGAGTGATCCATCAGATTCATCGGCCTCTGCCACAAGATAAGGTCCATTGCCTGCTCTTGCGTTGCCTTGCCAAGCAGAGACTTCACCCCCAACAATTACCGTTGGATCGAGTCCTGCTTTGAGTAGCAAATATCCCACAAGCCCACTAGTTGTAGTTTTCCCATGGGTTCCAGCGATCGAAATCCCTTTGTATTCAGCAATCAAACCCGCTAGAACATCGGACCTGTGAAAAATAGGGCATCCGAGTTGGAGTGCGGCGGCATATTCAGGATTGTGAGTAGTAATAGCGGTCGAACAGACGACTTGAGGCAGTTGACGATCGTGAAAATAGGAAAAGTTCTCCGAGTCTTGGGACGAAAAGACATGTGCCCCCATCGCCGTTAAGCGATCTGTAATGTGACTTAGCTTCAGATCCGAACCAGAAACAGGTAAGTTACGATGCGCCAAGATATGGGCGATCGCCGACATACCAATGCCGCCAATACCTAGAAAATGGAACGGTCTTCCGCTGAAATCGATTGAATTCAGCATCATTTATCCTCACACACACCAAAATCGTAGCCGTATTCTGCGTATCATAAGCAACGATCGCTTTTATGCGACCTAATCTACACTGAATCTCTCGCAGGCTCAAGTTAATCTAAAAAAAGTCGATAAACAGTGTTTTACCTCACTAAAAACAACCTAAAGCTAGAATAAGGCAACAATTGATGGATAGAGCACACGATGACACTCTGGATATTAGCATCAAGAGACCTGAGATCTATTGATAAGTCGAGTTAAAATGGTTGTAAAAGTTTTATACAAGGATGCTTTGACGAGGCATGAATTAGGATTATTTGATAATGGTTAAGCGATCGTTGAATGCCGCATGACAAGATAAACTGTAGGCATTAATTACGGATCCACATCAGATCAAAATATCAACTAACTATTGACTTTGTTGCCAACTTTGGACGATTGATATCAATAACAAATAATAATTCCTAGGAATTATTTTAATTTATCGGGGTTTCCTCTTGATCTAAGTCTCATATTAGTCATGCGATCCCTACAGGTTCATGTATTGGATTAGACTCAACTGGAGCTTGCGAATGTGGTCGCCTTTTAGGATATGATGGCTGCGTTAATAGGTATTTAGTAACAGAGGGCAAGACGCTGTGATTAGAGTCGCGATCAACGGCTTTGGACGTATCGGACGTAGCTTTTTACGCTGTTGGGCTGGGCGCTCGGACAGTGCTTTTAAAGTAGTGGCACTGAATGTCACATCCGATCCCCGGAGTAACGCACATATGTTCCGCTACGACTCCACGATGGGTCGATTCCAAGGTGAGGTGAGTGCGGATGACAACACCATCACCATCAACGGAAATGTTATTAAGTGCTGCTCCGATCGCAACCCTGAGAACTTGCCCTGGAAAGAGTGGGACATTGAC
>JAYUEW010000086.1:0-18636 GCA_043739045.1 Synechococcales cyanobacterium | reverse complement strand
AGGCCAAAAGAAGCGGGCATTCTTTGCGCGGGCATTGGCTCAACAAGGAACTGTCTTATTATTAGATGAACCGTTTGCAGGTGTGGATATTAAAACTGAAAAACTAATGATTGATATGCTGATGGAACTGCGTCAAGCGGGATATACCATTCTAATCTCGACTCACGATCTTTCCTCTATTACTACATTTTGCGATCAAGTCGTCCTAATTAATCGCACAATTCTGGCCTATGGCAATACGTCTGAGGTCTTCACGGAAGAAAACCTTTCTCGAACCTTTGAGGGGGAAGTAGGGGATTTTTCTGGAGTGAAGGCTAATTCTCGTGATCAATATTAGGAATGTCTATCATGGATTTTATTCAGTGGTTTATTCAGGGCTTTATTTATCTATTTGTTACGCCGATGCAGCATGAATTTATGGTGAAAGCCATTTTGGTCAGTGCCTTGGTGGGCTTAGTTTGCTCGGCGTTGTCCTGTTATATGACGCTGAAAGGATGGGCACTCATGGGCGATGCCGTTTCCCATGCTGTGTTACCGGGGGTTGTAATTGCTTACATTATGAATATTCCATTGGCGATCGGTGCCTTTGTGTTTGGGGTGGGTTCAGTGATTGCGATCGGATTTATTAAGGCTAAAACTAGGATTAAAGAGGATACCGTAATTGGTTTAGTATTCACCGGGTTTTTTGCGTTGGGGTTAGTTCTAGTTTCTAAAATTAGAAGCACCATTGATTTAACGCACATTTTATTTGGTAATGTTTTGGGGATTTCTGATTCTGATATTACTCAGACCATCATTATTAGTGTGATTACCCTCGTTACCCTTGCAATTCTCCGCAAAGATTTGATTTTGTTTTGTTTTGATTCGACTCATGCCCGATCGATCGGCCTCAATACAACGTTTCTATATTACACATTACTATCATTACTATCACTCACTGCCGTCGCAGGGCTTCAGACAGTCGGTATTATCTTAGTCGTTGCAATGCTAGTCACTCCGGGCGCAACGGCTTATTTATTAAGCGATCGCTTTGATCACATGACATTAATTGCTATGGCTTTGGGAGTTTTCTCAAGTGTAATGGGCACCTACATCAGCTATCACATTGATGGTTCTACAGGCGGTTGCATTGTTGTGTTGCAAACGATCTTGTTTGTTCTTGCCATGATTTTTGCACCCAAGCACGGCATTGTCGCCCAGTCAAAAAATACCGAGGTAACCTATTGAAATTGGACTTTCATTTCTCCAGACCATTTCAATGATACTGACCTGAACAGTCTACTATCTACAAAACTTGATGCTGTTCCAATAGTCATAGCAATTATTAGTTAATTCTATCGTTAGCTCGTTGATTAATAAGAAAAAAGTGATTACAGTGAGTAGCACGAGGTTTTAATTCAGAACTTACCCTGAGTTAACTTTCCCTGGATTGTGTCATCACTCAGGAGCGCGCCCACTATGCAGAACTTGATGAATGTTAAGGCCATCGGATCGATTCAATCAGAGCCTCCGATCGATTCCAAATCTCTGATAACGTCAGGCCAAAAAGGTCGTCATGTCTTGATTGTTAAGGCTCTGGAGACCATTCAAGATTTAATTGCAATCTCGTTGTGTGTGGGATTGTTTGCGGTGATGGTGTTGCAGTTGCGGGAGATTTTTACCTCGTTGCTCTCGACGTTACAGTTCCATGAGATTACAGCAGACATTCTATTCATTCTGATTTTGATGGAATTGTTCCGCCTATTAATTATTTATCTTCAGGAGCAGCGGGTTTCGATCGGGGTTTCAGTCGAGGTTGCGATCGTTTCAGTATTGAGAGAAGTGATTGTCCAAGGCGTATTGGAGGTGGAATGGCACCAAATGTTGGCAGCCTGTGCTTTTCTGATTTCGATGGCAGGATTGATGGTAGTACGGGTATGGTTGCCCCCAACGTTTGAGGGAGTGGACCCGGAGAGACAAGTATCCGCCAGAATGCGAGATAGCCATGAGTCATGAAAACACCTCTAAAGCAGCAGTATAGGTTTACGCATTGCCCGATCGGGTTGAACTTTCACTAATAACTCTGCCAGAGGAACAACCCGAACTTGCTTTTGGTGAACATTGACTTGATATAACTGCTGATGAGTTGTATCTAAGGCCGTTAGCCAGCCACTGCGAGGATGATATGCACCTGTATCAATGTCCAGCCAACCACTCCCCCCGACGACATTTCCCGGCATAACCCCAGAAAAAGTAAACGTAATAGTGTGGCCCGTGATAATTAGCTTATCAGCAAAAAAAGGCTTAGAACTCCGATGGAACTCGTCCCGAATCCAACAAAATTGGTGGGATGTTTGCTGTTCAAGGGGCAAATTGGGATTGACACCTGCATGAACCAACCACAAATCACCCAGGTCTAGATAGTTTGGCAATGTGCGAATCCAGTCTAAATGCTTAGTCAAGGATTCGACCGTCTCGTAGCTGGCCATCGTGGCGCGTCCACCGCTGTGGAGCCATGCCTGAAGTGCTGGCTCAAAGACTTGGCCATTTGGGAAAGCGTCGAGTAGCAGTTGCTCATGATTCCCCAACACGCACGGATATGAGTGCGATCGGACAAACTCCACCACCTGAGCACTTTTCGGACCTCGATCGATCAGATCGCCCAAAAAGTACACCTCATCTCCTTGGGATGGGGCAATGGTTTCCATGAGGAGCATCAGGCCATCGTAATGACCGTGGACATCTCCAATAACAATTCGCCGATTTATACGTTGACTCATTCCGATCGCTCTTTAATACTCACTAATCAATTCAGAACATCTGAAGGTTCTCTTATCCATCCCTAAAAAACCAGAAGATAGACATCACCATGGATTATCATACCGAGTTTAGACCTTGATACCTTCCATGATGAATTAAGGTTGCCCACACACCACAGTAGTGAAATCCCGTAGGTAAGACGAACGATTGTAAGTTTCCCCTACAATAACTTCATAAAAAATAGCTTTTTGCAGCTTATCGTCCTAATGCGCCTAAAAAAGACTGCAATTCTGCAAAAACCGATCGTTTCTTCTGGCCCGTGCCCAAAGACGCTGCTACCAGATTATCAATTTTCTCTGAATCTGGCTTTAGTAATTCCTCCGCAATCACTTGCCAGGTGCCCTCTTTTTCAAGCCATACTTGCCAAGGCGTTGGATAAAATCGGGTTAGGGCGGTTTGGTCTTCGATCGGACGCAGAAAATAACAAGGTTCAATCGTGCTGAGGAAACGTTCACGTAAAGCTCGTCCCGCATAGCCAATGCCGACAATGCTCACGTCTTCTAAACGAGGGACAAGCAAAATTACCGGAACATCGCCTGCCTGATTGCAGAGTTGTTCAACGGCTCCCACTTCAACCGCCGTTGGGGATACGATGATATAAAGTTTGTCGTCTGTTGAAACATGTTCAATAGCTGCTGTGGTTTGCCGAGATCCCGCTACATCGATACTGCGAAACTGAAACTGTGAATCGGGCCAATTTTTTTTTGCCCAAGCCGCCGTCCCTGCATCAGTAAAAAATAGTTTTACCCCGTCGCCCCATTCGGTGAATGCCTCACAAAACTGTTGGGCGATCGGCATAATCTTAAGTTCAGGGAAAAATATCTCCACGGATAACTTTGTATAGCCCGCTCCCAGCGCAGATTTCGTTGCAGCTTGAGCCTGAACGATCGCATCCTCTAAAGAAGATGGGAGCTGCTGCATTAAGCTTGACGGAGCATTCGAGTCTGTCATAGGAGGCGCAAATTAATAAGCGAATATTTCTTAAGTTTACCGGGATTGTTACTCACTCTAGCGTTTTTACAGTCAGCAACTGGGGCGGAGTTGCATCGGGTGGATAAAGCATATTCACCTCGACCGATCGGAGTTCACCGGGCTTTAGGGTCAAGGTTACTAGGGCATCTCCTTGCTGTCCGCGTCGCTGAATAATGTGAAAAAACTTATTTTGAGGTGCGTTGTTATCATCGGTGTAGCGCAATCGCAGGGTTCCCCGGAAGAATATTTTCGGCTCCGGCGGATTCATGAACAGCACTTGATTCTTGCTAATGTCCTGTTTAAGCGGCGTTTGAAGACTGACGGTGATGCGTTGAGGTTGGTTGGTTGTGTTGTGTAAGGGAAGCGTTAGGTTGTACTGGATGCCGTAGTTCCCATTGGCGAGATAGGCCGTATCTGGGTATCTCACCAGCATAGAGGCACTCTGCACTTGACCTGTACCAAATGTGCCTCGCGGTAAGGTGCTGATGGCGTAGGAAAAAGCTTGCCCCCGTTGCGGAATTTCCAACCGATCGCCTTGGTCAGCCAGAGTCGTACTCCATTGGGATCCTTTGGCAACTCCGGCAACGCGACCGTACACTATCCGATCGCCCCATTTGTCCTGCTTATCCTTCAACGGTGTAGGGGCTTGATCGCGAGGGCCAGCCAGATTGGAGGTCAGTAAAAACCGTTGCCAATCTTCCAGAACCGGAATTCTCTCATTGCCACCCGCATCGCGCGGCGCATACATTGCCATGGAGGCCAGATAAACAGTACCGCTGCTAATCAGACGAATGAGGGTCGATCGGCCATTGCTGGTGGGAACAACGAGTCCGGCAGGAATGGGCAGATTTAGCAGCATTCGGCTTTCACCAGGAGCTAAGGTCATGATGACGGGAAGCCAGCCTTGGCGACGACCGCGTAACAGGTCATTACTTACTCGGCTACCGGGACCGGAGTAAACAGTGCCGACCGGATCTTCAATGGAGTCGCTGAGATTGACAAACAATGCATCGGGTCGTGTTAGATAGCTAGCACCTTGTAGCACGGTGACGGTGACACTCTCTGGGCTTGGGTTTTGGAGGAGGATGCCTTGGAAGAGGGATTTGATTTGTCCGACGTTGGCGGCTTTGCTGATGTGATGGGAAAATACGTCGAAGCGTCCCTTGAACCCGTAGTTCAAATGGGCGGGAGGAAAGGCCACTCCTGCATTAGAAAAGGTCGAAAGCAAAATGCCTTCATCCATCACCATTTCGGGACTGTTGCTGTTGAAAACGGGGATTTCGTCCAGTTGTCCAGAGAGCGATCGTACTTCTTGGACACTCAGCACTTCCCGTTGCGGTGGGAGGCTTTCCTGAGGCGGTAGGGTGTCCTGAGGCGGCAGACGATAGAGGACAGGTAATCTTGGAATGGGACTGCCGATCGGTGCGATCGTCGGTGGGGCAGTCGGCGCGACACTTGGCAAAGGCGTTGGCGCTACAGTGGGCAAGGGCGACTGTATGCGAGTTTGGGCAAGAGTGGGCAAGAACGGAAACATAATCACAAAAATAGCAGGTGTGAACGATCGACCAAGGCGTTGAACTATTCAAGAGCCACGCATTACAAGAATAAATTGCAAAAATTCAAGTTATGAGAAACGCAGTTTTATGTAGAGCAGTCCTATGAAACTCTAGCCTCTGTGTGTTCAGTTTTATGCACTTGTTTTTCAGTATTCTCTAAAAATTTATTTTTCTAGTAAGATTTGACCGACAAGCTCACAGGGGCTTCTTTTTTTGTCGTCACGTCCATTAGATTTGAGGTAGGTTACGGATGCTCTGTACGGATGCCAATACTGCGTCTTAAGGTTTATGCGTCACTACAAACTTAATCTTTTAGCAACGATCGTCGTCCCTCTAGGATCTTTGATGGGATTCGCCTTAATGGGATTTTATTCAGGCCCAGCATTAGCGGCAGGATATTGTGACGGGGCGGTTAAGAATGGGACGCTGCAAGGCAAACAAACCTGTAAATTTCCCAGTGGACTGCGCTATGAAGGCGAGCTGATGCGCGGGATGCGTCAAGGGCGCGGGATTGTGATTTATAAAGATGGGACGCGCTGCGAAGGGGTGTTTAACAAAAATGCACTGACAGGGAATGCAGTCTGTAAGTACAGTAGCGGCAATCGCTATGAGGGCGAGTTTGAGAATGATGTCCGTCAAGGGCGTGGGGTATTTTCCTATGCTAATGGGACGCGCTGTGAGGGGACGTTTAAGAATGATGCGATCGTAGGGGTTGGGATTTGTTTATTTCCGAGTGGCAATCGCTATGAAGGGAATTTTTTGCAAAATCAGCCGACAGGATTAGGGACGCTGAGTTATGCCAATGGTGTGAAATGTACGGGAAGTTTTCAGTTTGGGCGATTGTTTGGAATGGCTCAATGTACTTTGGGTAATGGCGATCGGTATGAGGGCAATTTAAATAATGGACAGTTTGATGGTTTGGGAACCTACGCCTATAGCAATGGGACAAAGTTGGAAGGCGTGTGGAGAGAGGGACAGTTTTTGGGTCCGGTGCGGTGAAGTTGGAATGGTGAATTTAGAATTTGGATTAGATCAAAAACATTAGAGGGTGTTTGAAAAGTCAATCGTGGTGATAATCAATACCCGATCCCCCTAAATCCCCCTTAAAAAGGGGGACTATGAGCTGGCTTCTGGTTCCCCCTTTTTAAGGGGGCTAGGGGGATCGGGTCTTTTGATACCAACCCAAGGACTTTTCAAACACCCTCTTAGACCAAAAAGCGGTGATGATGGTTTAAATGATCTTCAATGAAGCTTGCAATGAAGTAGTAGCTATGATCGTAGTTAGGTTGGCGACGGAGAATGAGTAGTTGTCCTGATTCGTGGCAGGCAGCTTCAAAGATTTCAGGGTTTAATTGAGTATCGAGAAATCCATCTTTCATGCCTTGATCAATCAGAATTGGATTTGGATGAGTGGTATGGCGGACCAGTTCAGTTGCGTCGTAGTCTGACCAAAGATTACGATCGTCTCCTAAATACCCACTAAAGGCTTTTTCACCCCAAGCACATTGACTAGGAGAACTAATGGGCGCAAAGGCTGAAACACTGCGATATTGATTTGGCGATCGTAAGGCACAAACTAATGCACCATGACCACCCATAGAATGCCCGCAAATACTTTGAATCGGCTCACCCTGATCAGATTTCAAAACTGGGAATGAATCTGTAATTAATTGGGGTAGTTCACGGCTGATATATGAATACATTTGATACTGCGATCGCCATGGATCGAGCAAGGCATCGACATAAAAACTTGCACCGATGCCGAAATCCCACTGATCGGCTTCATCAGGAATTCCAGTTCCGCGAGGACTCGTATCTGGTGCAACTATCATGATTCCAAGGTGTGCGGCAAGGCGTTGTGCGCCTGCTTTGGCCATGAAATTTTCGTCGGTGCAGGTTAGTCCGGAAAGGAAATATAGAACAGGGACGGGTTGAGTTTTAGCTTGAGGTGGGATGTAAATAGAGAACTTCATTTCGCTATTGCAGCAATTTGAATTATGACTATAAAACTCCGTAGTCCCACCAAAAGAAGCGGATGACGATCGTAGATTTAACATGATTTTAATTTGATTTATAATTTTAGCTTTGTAACCTATGGGAATGTCATGACAGTACGAATACCTTCACCTTTACGCATTAAATCAAAGGCTTCATTAATCCGATCGATCGGCATAACATTAGTAATTAAATCATCAATATTAATTTTGCCATCCATGTACCAATCTACAATTTTTGGCACATCTCGCCGTCCCTTTGCCCCGCCAAACGCCGTCCCCTTCCAAGTTCGTCCCGTCACAAGTTGAAATGGACGGGTGCTGATTTCCTTTCCGGCAGCAGCAACTCCGACAATCACACTCATTCCCCAACCCTTATGGCAGCATTCCAACGCTTGCCGCATTACATTGATGTTACCAATACATTCAAAAGTATAGTCAGCACCACCTTTGGTTAAATCAACTAAATAAGCGACCAAGTCGCCGTCAATTTCGTGGGGATTGACATAGTGGGTCATGCCAAATTTTTCCGCGATCGATCGTTTGCTAGGATTCGTATCAACCCCAATGATTTGATTTGCGCCGACAAGTTTTGCACCTTGAATGACATTCAAACCAATGCCACCTAACCCAAAAACAATTACATTAGAACCGGGTTCAACTTTTGCTGTATTAATAACAGCTCCAAGTCCCGTCGTCACGCCGCAGCCAATGTAACAGACCTTATCAAACGGGGCATCCGATCGGATTTTTGCCAATGCAATTTCAGGTACAACTGTATAATTCGCAAAGGTTGATGTGCCCATGTAATGATGGAGCTTCTGACCATTGAAGGAAAAACGGCTGCTGCCGTCGGGCATGAGTCCTTGGCCTTGGGTGATGCGAATGGACTGACAGAGATTGGTTTTGGGATTAAGACAATATTCGCATTCACGACATTCAGGAATATAGAGCGGAATCACATGATCGCCCGCTTTCAAGGATTTAACATCTGGCCCAACGTCCACAACAATGCCCGCACCTTCATGTCCCAGTATTGCGGGCAATAACCCTTCTGGGTCATTGCCAGACATTGTGAATGCATCCGTATGACAAACTCCCGTGGCCTTTATTTCAACTAATACTTCCCCCGATCGTGGTCCGTCGAGTTGAACCGTTTCGATTGACAGCGGTTTACCTGCTTCAAAGGCTACAGCGGCTTTAATATTCATGATAATTCCTTAAATTAAGGCATTTACCATAATACTATAGCAATTCAAAAATTTCAGAAACTGAACCCCTCGATCGCTGAATTAGAAAACGGGCGATCGACCTCTAGAGAGAGAAATTTAAAATAGAAAATATCGCTGTGCCATGGGTAATTCGGTTGCCGGTTCGCAGGTTAGCAGTTCTCCATCGGCCCGTACTTCGTAGGTTTCAGGATCCACTTCAATGTGAGGTAACGCATCATTGAGTTTGAGATCTTGTTTACGCAATTGACGAATGCCACCGACTGCGATCGTGGGTTTGATCAATCCTAATTGTGCGGCTATTCCCGAATCTTGAGCCACTTGCGAAACAAAGGTGACTGATGTTTTGCTAATTGCTCCACCAAAAGCACCAAACATTGGCCGCATATGAACAGGCTGCGGAGTAGGAATGCTGGCATTGGGGTCGCCCATTTGAGCATAGGCAATCATTCCACCTTTTACGACAGTCTGCGGTTTTACACCAAAAAATGCGGGTTTCCAGAGACAAATATCTGCAATCTTGCCTTCTTCGATCGAGCCGACATGATTCGCAATGCCGTGGGTAATGGCGGGATTTATTGTATATTTTGCAATGTAACGCTTGACTCGGAAATTATCGTTTTGGGCAGTATCCGGCGACAAAGGTCCGCGTTGAACTTTCATCTTGTGGGCGGTTTGCCAGGTGCGAATAATGACTTCACCGACGCGGCCCATGGCTTGAGAATCTGACGAAATTATACTGAATGCACCGAGATCCTGAAGAATGTCTTCAGCGGCGATCGTTTCCCGTCTGATTCTCGATTCTGCAAACGCCACATCTTCTGGAATGCTGGGATCCAAATGGTGACAAACCATCAGCATATCTAAATGTTCATCTAATGTATTCACCGTGTAGGGTCGGGTTGGATTGGTAGAGGATGGTAAAACATTCGCGAGACCACACACTTTAATAATATCCGGCGCATGTCCGCCCCCTGCCCCTTCGGTATGATACGTATGAATAACACGATCTTTGAAGGCGGCGATCGTATCTTCGACAAATCCCGATTCATTTAAAGTGTCACTATGAATGGCAACCTGTACATCAAATTGATCGGCGACGGTTAAGGCCATGTCAATCGTTGCCGGAGTAGTGCCCCAATCTTCATGGAGCTTAAGACCGATCGCTCCAGCACGAATTTGTTCTTCGAGGGCTTGGGGTTGGCTGCTGTTACCTTTGCCGAGGAAGCCGAGATTCACGGGAAATGCGTCCGCAGATTGCAGCATTCGATACATGTTCCAGGGTCCAGGCGTGCAGGTCGTCGCATTGGTGCCTGTAGCGGGTCCAGTGCCGCCCCCGATCATCGTGGTAACGCCAGAGGCGATCGCAGTTTCGATTTGCTGAGGACAGATAAAATGAATGTGGGCATCGATGCCGCCTGCCGTGACGATCATGCCTTCCCCGGCTAATACTTCGGTGCCGGGACCAATGATAATGTCAACATTGTCTTGAATGTAAGGATTGCCTGCTTTACCAATTTTGTAAATGCGTCCGGCTTTGATGCCAATATCTGCTTTGACAATGCCCCACCAATCTAAAATCAATGCGTTCGTGATGACTAAATCCACCGAGCCATCTGCATTTGAAATCGGGGACTGTCCCATCCCATCACGAATCACTTTGCCCCCGCCAAACTTCACCTCATCCCCGTAGGTCGTCAGGTCGCGTTCGACTTCAATTATAAGTTCTGTGTCAGCAAGACGCACCCGATCGCCCACGGTTGGACCATAGGTTTCAGCATAGGCGCGGCGATCCATTGGGAAACTCATAACCGATGACTCCAGCGATGTGATGTAATAAACCGACGTTATTGAACCATTAATCTAATGCGCCTTCAACCTTTGCATTAAACCCATAAACTCGCCGTTCTCCGGCTAACGGAACGAGTTTGATTACTTTCTCATCTCCGGGTTCAAAGCGAACTGCCGTCCCCGCCGGAATATCCAATCGTTGACCGCGCGAGGCGGCTCGATCGAAGTGTAGTGCTTCATTCACTTCAAAAAAATGGAAATGGGATCCAACTTGAATAGGCCGATCGCCTGTATTTGCGACATTTAATTCTGTCACGGGACGACCTGCATTAAGCTCGATCGTGCCTTCTTTGGGAATGAGTTCGCCAGGTATCATGGGTTTAGTTTAAAGAATAGTTTAGTTTAAAGAATAACAGTGGTGGGCAAGTTTTCATTACGGGGTAAAAGATGATGTTGAATAAACATAACGACATCGCCTAAACCAATTTGAGTTTTGAGATTGGTAAAAATAAACGGCTTTTCACCCCGCATTTTTTTGGCATCTCGGTCCATCACTTCAAGACTGGCTCCCACCATGGGCGCGAGATCAATCTTATTAATAACTAGTAAATCAGATTTTGTAATGCCCGGTCCGCCTTTACGAGGAATTTTGTCCCCTGCGGCTACATCAATCACATAAAGCGTTAAATCCACTAATTCTGGACTAAATGTTGCAGCCAGATTATCTCCACCACTCTCGACAAATAGCAAGTCTAAATTAGGATGTTTTTGTTCTAAATCATCGATCGCAACTAAATTAATCGAAGCATCTTCTCGAATGGCGGTATGAGGACAGCCGCCCGTTTCTACACCAACAATCCGATCGGCGGACAACGCTTTAGAATTTACTAGAAACTGAGCATCTTCATAGGTGTAGATGTCATTGGTCACGACCGCAATTTCGTATTGATCTCGCAATGCTTTACAGAGCGCATCTAGAAGCGCTGTTTTGCCTGATCCCACTGGACCTGCAACTCCAACCCGCAAAGGACTTGTAACCATGACATTCACCAGAGCAATTTGTTTAAATTACCACGATTTGATTTAACTTTGAAATAGGCGAACGGTTTGTTCCTCGTGTTGGCTACTGGCTAAGGCTAAGCCCCAACTACAACTACAAAGTTCTGTATCTGGTATGACCATTGCCCGATCGCTCATGGTAACGATCGTAGACAAAAGTTCTAACAATATCTGTTGTCCCGCCGTCTGTCCCAAGGGGATTAACTTCACCCCCGCCCCAATTAAATTGCTCGCCCAACTTTGCCCATAAGCCAACAAAGTCGCTTGCAAATCAATGTTCCAATGGGCTGCGGCTGCACCAAATACAAGGGTCCAATTAGTAGGTTGTTCTAAATGATCGAGCCAAGGTTTCATCGTGGGGTCAATCGATCGGAGTAATCGAATCAATGACTGCCCCATTTTCCAACTTTGCTGTCGCAATTCATGAGTTTCACGCGCCGCTGACCACCAATGATTCCAATAAGTGAGCTGCTCCCAATTATTCGATTCCACAGCACGATATGCCCTGCAAAGAATTGCGCCATCGATCGTAAAACTCCCGAATTTCAATTCTTGTATCAACCAATCTTTTAATGTATCTGCATTTGAAATTGCACCCGTCTCAACTAGTAATTCTAGTCCTTCAGAATAGCTGTAACTCCCGACAGGCAAGATAGGACTTGCTAGTTGTTGAAGTCTTAATAATGATTCTGGAGTTAGATAAAGGGAGTTTTGCACAGGATTTAGTGGGAATGATCGTGGCTGTGTGAATCATGAGAATGGCTATGCTCATATTTATGTCCATGGGCTTGATAGGCTCCGGCTTGCGGACAAAAGGGGGCGATTTCTTCAGTGACTTGGGTTTGGAGTTGTTCAATCAGGAGTGATTTTAAAACTGGATCGGGGGCGAGGCGCAGATAGGTTTCGGTTACTTCGAGTGGAACGTGACGATTCGCTAAATGGTACACCGCGAGCATAAGATTCAATGCGGTAGAAGCCGTGACAGTGAGGACAGGTTCAGGCTTAGCTTCGATGCGAAAGAGTTCATCACCATTCTCCGATCGCAACAAGTCCCCCGATCGCAACACCGTACCCCGAGGCAATTGCAAATAGACAGTGAGATCATTGGACAGATCATGACGATAGCGCGATCGGGTGCGTTCGTCAGCAGTAAGTAATAGTGTCCCGACAACTGGAACTTGGGAATTGGGTGCTAGACAGTTCGTTAATACAGTCATGTTAATCACAATATTTGAATTCTTTTCAGTTTTTTCAACTAAGCTATGAGGTCTACTGCTTTGAATCTAAGAATATCCTATAATCTATTCAGAAATTCTGAAATACTTCTGTATGGTTCATTCTCCTGAGTTGCTCTTACCCGATCGTCTCCGATCACCTTGGCGTGGTCAATTAGACATCACCTATGCCCATCAAAATGGCGAAACCCGCCCGATTCATGTGCAAACTCAAGCCCCCCTGCGCGTCCAGCGGCCTCACTATCCTGAAGGTCCTCTAACATCCTATTCCACAGTGGTTCACACCGCAGGTGGCATGGTAGGCGGTGATGAACTGGTCCAAAACATTCACCTCAAACCCAAAAGCCAAGCCCTAATTACAACGCCTGCGGCCACTAAGGTATATCGATCGATCGGCCCAACTTGTCGTCAAACTACAAAAATTCAATTAGATGCAGAGAGCTATTTGGAGTGGTTTCCGCAGGAGACGATCGTGTTTAATTCTGCAAAATACTATCAGCAACTTCGGATTAATCTTGAGCCGGGGGCTGTGGTGGTGGTGTGGGATATTACGCGATTTGGGCGGACGGCAAGGGGAGAATGTTTTGATGTGGGGGATTGGCGATCGGATGTAGAGGTGTGGCAAGGGAGTAGACCTTTGTTGATCGATCGGCAGCATCTCGCCGGAAATCCTGAACTATTGCAAAACGTCCATGGTTTAAATGGTTTTCCAGTGGTGGGGACGTTTGCGTTGGTGGGGCTTGATTCAAGTGACGATCTATTTTTAGAGTTACGTCATGCCTTGCACCAATCTGGAGTTCCTGCGATGACTGTTGGATTGACACGGGGACTGAAGGGGATGATTTGTCGGTATCGAGGGAGTTCTAGTCAGGAGGCGCGACAAGCATTCATAGCATTGTGGCAGCGGATTCGGCAATTCCGGAGTGGAAAGGTGCCACCGTTACCCCGGCTGTGGTATTAGAAGTAGGTATGTATTTCGCGTTGACGACCTGATCTGTAAAAATTTGCAAATCCACGATCCAATAACCTATGCAATTGACTCCCCAAGAAAAAGATAAATTGTTAATTTTTACGGCTGGAATAGTGGCTGAACGGCGTAAGGCAAAGGGATTAAAACTAAACTACCCGGAGGCGATCGCATACATTTCGGCGGCTATTTTGGAAGGGGCGCGTGAAGGGCGAACAGTATCCGAATTGATGACCTATGGGACGACGTTGCTAACGCGGGATGATGTCATGGATGGCATTGCGGAAATGATTGATGATGTTCAGGTGGAAGCAACTTTTCCAGATGGAACAAAATTAGTAACAGTGCATTCTCCGATCGGGTAATGGTTGAGTTTGGATTAACAAACGCCAGTTGATCAACTGATCAACGCGTCATATACACGCAGCTATAAGTTCCCGAGATTCCCGAAAGCTTCAGAGAATTCTCAGGGATTTTGTCAATAGTTCAACATAATTCTTTTCAATATCTGTGGTTTTATTGCAAATCGGTAAAAGCTTTACCCACAGCAAGCTTCAGACAGCCAGACTCTTACTTCTGTAACAATTTTTATTTAATCAATCCTTAATTTGTATACTAAGATACACTCAGTTTTCAGATCAACTTCTAGCATCTGTGAAACGTAACTTGAGCAATTTTTGACCAAGTTTAGTCTGAGATTTAACGGTTTGATTTTTGTGAGGATTTTGTCAGATGAATAACAAGTTTGGGCGACGTGAGTTTTTATTGTTTGGGTCTACGATCGCAGGAAGCTTACTCCTCAAGTCATGCGCAACCGCACCCAGCACCTCTACAGCACCAGGCGCATCCACCTCAAGCGCACCAGCGGGTAATGTTATCAAAGTTGGGATTTTACATTCTTTGACCGGCACAATGTCCATCTCTGAAAAGAGTGTGGTCGATGCGGAAAACCTTGCGATCGAAGAGATTAACAAAGCGGGTGGAGTGCTTGGTAAACAAATCGTAGCAATCACCGAAGATGGACAATCCGATTGGCCGACATTTGCTGAGAAAGCGAAAAAATTGATCGACCAAGATAAAGTTGCTACCGTATTTGGCTGCTGGACTTCTGCGAGTCGTAAAGCAGTCCTGCCTGTGTTTGAAGCGAAGAAGCATTTGCTTTGGTACCCCGTTCAGTATGAAGGCCAAGAATGTTCTAACAATGTGTTCTATACCGGAGCCGCTCCTAACCAACAAATTGAACCATCTGTGGATTGGCTATTGGAAAATAAAGGCAAAGAATTCTTCTTGGTCGGTTCAGACTACGTTTTCCCCCGCACGGCCAACACCATCATCAAAGCTCAGCTTGCTGCAAAAGGTGGAAAAACGCTTGGAGAAGACTATATTCCCCTTGGCGTCAACGAAGTCAAACCTGTGATTGCCAAAATCAAAGCAGTTCTTCCCAATGGCGGCGTAATTTACAACACTCTGAATGGGGACACTAATGTAGCGTTCTTTAAGGAAATGCAGGCATCTGGTATGGGTCCAGACAAATACCCTGTCATGTCTGTGAGTATTGCTGAAGAAGAAGTGCAAGCGATCGGTGTGGAATACCTGAAAGGTCACTATGCCTCTTGGAACTATTTCCAAACTGTAGATAACCCAACTAGCAAGAAGTTTGTTGCCGCCTTCAAAGCGAAGTTTGGCGAAAAACGTGTGGTCAACGATCCCATGGAAGCCGCATACATTATGGTTTACATGTGGGCTGCAGCGGTGAAAAAAGCGGGTAAGTACGAGGATCTTGATGCAGTGAAGAAAGCGGCCTATGGCGTAACCTTTGATGCACCTGAAGGAACCGTCACCATGAATACCAATCATCACCTCTCGAAATTTGTACGGATTGGGGAAGTGGTTGAAGGGGGTCTATTCAAGATCATCTACGAAACCAAAGAAGCGGTCAAACCGTTGCCTTGGAACCAATACGTGGCTGAAACTAAGGGCTTCTCTTGCGACTACTCCGATCCTGCGAAGGGTGGTAAGTTCAAAGCTGCTTAGCTTGTAACGCAGTCTCGATCCCCCTAACCCCCTTGGTAAGGGGGGACATGATTTGGAGTGATTTCGGAAGATAATTCTAAACATATTCCTTATTCTCATAGTCCCCCTTATCAAGGGGGATTTAGGGGGATCGAATCTATGATAATGACGATTTGATGCTGTATTTAAATCATTCCCGGAGAACCCTGCTATGTGGTCTGCATTAGTTGATGGTTTGTTTAGTGGTGTGAGTATTGGGTCTGTGCTTTTGCTGTCCGCATTGGGATTGGCGATCGTGTTTGGACTCATGGGTGTAATCAATATGGCCCATGGCGAACTCATGATGTTGGGAGCCTACACTACTGTTTTAGTGCAAGGCACACTTAAAGACACGCCCTTATTTGATGGTTATATTTTATTTGCACTGATTGCTGCTTTCATTGTCACTGCATTGTTTGGTTTACTCCTAGAACGAACGGTCATCCGATACTTGTATGGTCGGCCCCTAGAGACTCTTCTAGCGACTTGGGGAGTGAGTTTGATGTTGCAGCAATTTGTCCGTAGTGTGAGTTGGGAGTTCATCATTGGTACCGCGATCGCTACTGCTCTTTTCATGGGTGGCACGATCGGGATCAAACGTATTCCTGCTAAGTTTCGTGATGTGAGTACGGCGGGTATTGGTTTGGTTGCAGGGACGATCGCCCTTCAAATCAGCAATGCACTGGGGACTATGTATGGTTTGGCTATGACTAAACCCTGGTTCGGCGCACAAAATCAAGATGTGACAGCTCCCCAATGGTTGCGGGGTGGATTAAAACTTGGATTTGTGGATGTGCAACTCTCCTATGTGCGAATTTTTATTATTTTCCTAACTATTATCTGTCTCGCGGCGGTTTACTTTTTCCTCAACCGTACTCAGTGGGGCTTAAGAATTCGGGCCGTGACGCAGAATCGAAGTATGAGTTCTTGTTTGGGAATTCCCACCGATCGAGTTGATGCATTGACCTTTGCTGTAGGTTCTGGATTAGCTGGCATTGCGGGTTGTGCGGTGAGTTTGCTCGGTTCAGTCGGTCCAAATACGGGACAGAACTATATCATTGATACCTTTATGGTTGTCGTTGTGGGCGGGGTTGGAAACCTTGTTGGAAGCATTGTCGCGGCGCTGGTGATTGGGATGTCGAGCTATTTGTATGGCACGTTTGCGGGGCAAATTCCAGCTATTCAGGATTTATCAAAGGCGATCGGCATCGATCTCGGCGCACAAACTATGGCGAAAGTTGTAGTCTTTGCCTTGATTGTTGTATTCCTTCAGTTCAAACCGGGCGGGCTATTTCCACAGAAGGGGCGGACTGTAGACGCTTAGGGACTTGAGAATGATGCATTTTGAAGGAGAAACTATTTGTGAATACGACACCTAAACGAAACCGATCGCGACTGTTAATAGAAACATTGATAGTGGTTACGATCGCGATTTTAATGATGACTGTTGTTCCTGGTTTGTTGAATGCAGTGGGGCAAAGCTTTCGAGTGGGATTGTTAGGGCGGTTTATGGCCTTGGCGATCGCAGCTTTGGGAATTGACTTGATTTGGGGGTATACGGGGATTTTGAGTTTGGGGCATGGATTGTTTTTTGCATTGGGTGGCTATGCATTTGGTATGTTTTTACAATTGCAACCGCCGCCCGGTGCCACTGGATTACAATTGCCAGATTTCTTGGTATTGTATGGTGTGACCGATTTGCCCTGGCTTTGGAAACCCTTTGAATCTTTGCCTTTTACCATGATCGCTATTGTGCTATTGCCTACGATCGTGGCTGCAATACTAGGCTATCTTGTATTTCGTAATCGAATTCGAGGGGTCTATTTTTCCATTTTGACTCAGGCAGCACTGATTGTATTTTTCAACTTCTTTAATGGTCAACAAAAGCTAATCAATGGGACCAATGGACTCAAGACCGATACAACCTATTTGTTTGGTCAGGTAATGAGTTCGCCGACGATGCAAGCGAATTTCTATTACCTTACGATCGTCCTTCTTGCTTTGGCTTACGGGTTTTGTCGGTGGTTGACGAGTGGCAGATTTGGTCAACTGTTAATTGCCATCCGCGATGATGAACCCCGCGTCAGGTTTACAGGCTATGACCCGACGGTTTTCAAAGTTCTGGTTTTTGCCGTTTCAGCAGGCCTTGCCGGAATTTCTGGAGCTTTATACACCGTGCAATCTGGCATCATCACCCCAAAAGCTATGGACATTGCATTCTCAATTGAAATGGTCATTTGGGTGGCCGTTGGTGGACGAGGGACATTAGTTGGCGCTGTCCTTGGAACATTAATCGTTAACTTTGCCCGTAGTCTGCTATCTGAGCAATATCCAGCCTTTTGGCTTTTCTTCCAAGGCGCTTTATTTTTGGCCGTCGTTACGGTTTTACCGGATGGATTTGTGGGTTGGTTCAAGACCACTATTCCTGAACTTGTGCGCCAACTCACCAGCAAAACCAAAATTTCCACCTATCCAAGCTTAGAAAATAACCCGGACTTAGACTATGAGCGACAAGTTGTTAGCGATCGAAAATCTGACCGTTAGTTTTGATGGATTCAAAGCCCTAAATAATCTTACATTTAGTATGGATCCTGGTGAATTACGTGTCATCATCGGACCCAATGGCGCAGGTAAAACTACCTTCCTCGACACTATCACAGGCAAAACCAAACCGACCCAAGGCACGGTTCATTTCAAAGGCCAAAATCTCGCCAAATTCAAAGAATATACGATCGCGAAAATGGGCATCGGACGCAAATTCCAAACGCCCCGAGTCTATCTCAATCTCTCTGTCCGTGAAAACATGGGACTCGCCTACAATCAACAAAAGTCATTACTCAAAACATTGTTTCCAAAATCAAATGGAGGGGAAAAAGACGACATTGCTCAATTGCTAGAAATCGTCGGACTCTTGGGTAAAGCTAATAGCCCTGCGTCCTTGTTGGCCCACGGTGAAAAGCAACGCCTGGAAATTGGAATGCT
>JAYUEW010000085.1:0-21729 GCA_043739045.1 Synechococcales cyanobacterium | reverse complement strand
GAATTCATTTCTCGCTGGTTCTGGAGCATTTTCCTTGGACCTTGGATGGCGCTGACTTTTATGGGGTTGGCGGGATTGTGGGGAGACTATGCGGTGTCGCTCAATGATGGCGTTCAAGCTCCAAAAGTCGAGGCGATCTTGTCGAACGAGACCGTTCATTTCATTGCGCCACCTACTCTCGACAGTGATCCACAAAAAGACTACATTTTATTCATTTTTAAGACTCCTTATCTGGGGCAACACTTTAAATCACCAGAGCAACTCCCGGCAAAAAGTTATGCTTGGATTGCCCCAAATGTTAAAAGTAACGATCGGACCTTTGCGACGATTCGAGGCTGGCGACTAGTTAGGCACGAGAGTTAGAACGGGGATTTATTCCTATGAATCTTTTATTTGTTTTTTCAAACGACGAACATCTTGATATAAATCAGGAATCTTGCTGTAAATTGCACAAATTTTCAAATAAGTTCTGTGATCAACAGGGGGGCTTCCAGATACCACTAATCCATCTTTGATCGTGCCATTAATACCTGTTTTTGATGAAGCAATCACGCCTTTACCAATTTTGGCATTATTGGCCACCCCAACCTGTCCTGCCAAAATCGTCCCATCCCCAACGGTAACACCTCCGGCCAGCCCCACCTGCGCTGCCATCGCACAACCAGAACCAATGACCGTCCCATGTCCAATGTGAACTAGGTTGTCTAACTTAGTATCGCGTCCAATTCGTGTTTCACCCACAGCCGGACGATCGATCGTAGAATTGCAGCCAATCTCTACCTTATCTTCTAAAACCACACAGCCCGATTGCCGCATTGCCACCCAACCGTTCGCTGTTGGGACATACCCAAACCCTTCACCCCCAATCACTGCCCCACTATTAATCACACAATCATTCCCAAGCTGCGATCGTTCTTGGATAGTGCAATTTGAATGTAATGTGACGCGATCACCGATACAAACCCCTGGATAAATGACCACATTTGGATGAATACAGGCATCATCACCAATAAGTACGTTTGCTTCAATCACAACATGCGCACCGATCGAAGCATTGTTCCCAATTTTAGCCGTCGGATCAATCACGGCGCTGGGATGAATTCTAATCGGTGGCTTGTAGGGGATATAGAATAAATCGATCGCCTGAGCAAATGCTAATCGCGGGTCAGGCACTTCCATCCAAGCAATTCCGAGTGACGTGACATAGGCTTGCAGTTCATCATTATTTGGCAAGATCAATGCACTGGCTTGGGTCGTGGCAATCAAAGAGACAAATTTCTCACTGCCAATGTAGCTAATCTGACCAGGTTTCGTGTCTTCGATCGCCCCCACGCCATTCAGTTCAAGATTGGAATCTCCAAAGCTTTTCAAAGCCCCTAATTGTTTTACAACTTCACTGAATTTCATTAAACCGTCTCAACCAGATAAACTTTACGTGAGAATTAACTACCACTCAACTTGTAATCTTATCGGAAGTTTCTGCGATCGTTACTTTATTGCTTCAGTAGTTTTTCAAAGAGCGCTCGAAAAGCTACGGGTAAAAATACCATGTACGCGGATTCAGACCATTTCAATTTTCTAGTTGGGCCTCAGCTTCTGCCGACAACTTACGGAAATTAAACGCCTGTGCACTCGAATGACAAGAAATACAAGTGGTTAGGGTTGGTTTTGTCGTAAATTTTACTTTGGGATGGAGCGCTTTAAAATATCTCGATTCTGAAATTCGGTAGGGCACTCGTTCATCTATGCTAGCCACTGGACGCGATGCATTTTTTAGGTAGTTCCACATAATCCGTTTTTCTGGACCCTGGGGAATATCTATTGTTACGCCGTAATGTTGCGGATCCTGAAGCAATGCCTGCCAGGTTTGAGTGGGCATGACCGCAGGTGGAATCCCAATGTGGCAGCTTCGGCAGGACTCTAGGTAAAGTTCTTGGCCTAACCGATCGCGGTCGCTCACCGGATCAACTGTTCCAATCTCTGCGCTCTGAACGCTTGGGCTGCTTTGAATATTAGGAGCTTGCAACTTAGGATTAGGACTTTGCAACAATGGATTATTTTTTGGCTCCAGCGCTTGAGCAAGGCTTATTCCCATTATTAATGTAAACAAAATCAACAGCATCACCAATCCCACCACAGCAGGACCAGATTGACGGCGGGTTGTTCGACGGGTGCGCGATCGGGACATGGGAAACCATCATAAATAACAACAACAGCTATCAGGTATTTTCGACAGCCCCTTCACAAATCTGGAATCTGTCTCCACAATGATAACCACAACATTATGTAGGCGCATTAGATGGGACAGTCGAAATGGGAGCCGAAATCTGAGCTGAACGTGGGGTCAGATTATCCGTCTATCCAACATCAGACCGTAGACAATATCAAGGATATTACCAAGGACGTGGATTGTCGAACCGTTCAGCTACGGGTTGGGCCTGAATTTGTTGAGTTACGATCGCTTCAGGCTTTGTTTAATCTGGTTGCATTTTGGGCTAGAGATCGGACGCTTGAGGATCTTCAGACGGCTCTCGACCATAGTGACCCGATCGTTACAGCATGGGATGACACGACACTCATCGGCTTTGCCCGCGCCACATCCGATGGGGTTTACCGAGCTACGATCTGGGATGTAGTGGTCGATCCCAACTATCAAGGAGCAGGCATTGGCCGCAAACTCGTGCAGACATTAATCACCCATCCACGCCTTAGCCGAGTGGAACGCATTTATCTCATGACGACCAATCAGCAAGCCTTTTATGAACGCATTGGGTTCGCAGAAAATCAGACGACAACCATGGTTTTGCATAGTCAGCCCTTAGAGATGCCCGCCTTTCTTGAAGTTGAACTTGAATGTGATGTGGGACAGTAACCCTAGAAACAGTGTAGGATTTTTATATAGCTAGGGGTGCCGAAAAACGATCGGCTGAGAAACCACCCTTAGAACCTGAAACGGGCTACAGATTACGAGCATTGTTGTCGGTCTGCTGTCTCTGGGTAATACCAGCGAAGGGAAGCTGTTTATTTTAAGGAAGAGTCATATGTTGCGTTCAGATTGGATTGCGAAACGTGCGGGACATGGCAATACCTCACAGATGCACTATGCGCGTCAGGGTTTGATAACAGAGGAAATGGATTATGTTGCAAAACGGGAAAAACTTCCCCCAACGTTAATTCGGGACGAAGTGGCACGGGGCCGCATGGTGATTCCTGCCAACATCAATCACCCCAATCTCGAACCGATGGCGATCGGCATTGCTTCGACCTGTAAGGTTAATGCAAACATTGGTGCATCGCCAAACTCGTCGGACATCAGCGAAGAAATCGCCAAACTCACCCTAGCCGTGAAATATGGTGCAGATACGCTGATGGATCTTTCCACAGGCGGCGGCAACCTCGACGAAATTCGGACGGCCATTATCAATGCGTCTCCAATTCCGATCGGTACCGTTCCCATTTATCAAGCCTTAGAAAGCGTCCACGGAAATTTCGACAATTTCACTGAAGATGACTTTCTCCACATCATTGAGAAGCACGCACAGCAAGGCGTAGACTACATGACAATCCATGCCGGATTGTTGATTGAGCACTTGCCCCTAACCCGTACTCGCCTCACTGGAATCGTCTCTCGTGGTGGTGGAATCATTGCCAAGTGGATGCTTCACCACAAGCGCCAAAATCCTTTGTATACGCGCTACACCGACATCATGAATATTTTCAAAAAATATGATGTCACCTTTAGTCTGGGCGATTCATTGCGTCCAGGTTGTAGTCATGATGCGACGGATGCGGCCCAATTGGCGGAACTCAAAACCCTGGGTAACTTGACCCGTCGGGCTTGGGAAGATGATTTACAGGTAATGGTCGAAGGTCCGGGACATGTGCCCATGGATCAAATCGAATTCAACGTCAAAAAACAAATGGAAGAATGCTCCGAAGCCCCTTTCTATGTTTTGGGTCCATTAGTCACCGATATTGCGCCCGGTTATGACCACATTACCAGTGCGATCGGCGCGGCGATGGCAGGTTGGTATGGTACAGCCATGCTTTGCTATGTGACTCCAAAAGAGCATTTAGGGTTGCCGAATGCTGAAGATGTTCGCAATGGTTTGATTGCCTACAAAATTGCAGCCCATGCAGCGGACATCGCCCGTCATCGTCCGGGTGCCCGCGATCGGGATGATGAACTGTCCCGCGCCCGGTACAACTTTGACTGGAATCGTCAATTTGAATTGTCCTTGGATCCGGAACGCGCTCGGGAATACCACGACGAGACGCTTCCCGAGGATGTCTACAAAACTGCTGAATTCTGTTCCATGTGTGGACCGAAGTTCTGTCCGATGCAAACCAAAATCGAAGATGAGGATCTTGCTGAATTGCAAGCGTTCTTGGTCAAAGATGGCGATCGCTTAAAGGCTGCGGCTGCGGTGTAGATTCAATTAAATCTCTAAACTGAGGAGTAATTTCGCTCCTTTGCCCCCGTTTTTCAAAGAGCGGGGGCGTTTAAGTTTTTGCCTGATTATTCACTAATAATTGCTGACCAATAAGCGAATGACACCCGAACAAATCCAAGAGGTTTTGGCGCTCCGAGTCCAAAATCTTACTCCTAAAGAAATTTCCCGTAAATTGGGACTTCGACCTGCTGAAGTTACCGCCGTCATCCGATCGGACAGTGAACAATCTGCCCAAGATCGTTTCGATCGCGGTGAAATGGCACCGATTTATGAATGCTTAGTTAGTGCGAGCTTTCCAGATGATCGATTCCTAAATTCAGGAGAACAACCTCCTAAACGGTCGAACAGTATTGACGAAACCAAGGGATTGACGATCGTTCTTGTTGCCCGAAAAAGTCGTCCTGGGAAGTTGATGGTTTGCAATTACCTTGTGGACTATTACTGCTTAGGCATCAAAAATGTAATTGGTCCGAAGCAAATCCTTGAATCTGAATACCCTAAATTTAAGGAAAAATGTTTTCAAGCCGTTACTAGTGGATCAAAAATAATCACCATAGAACAAGCCCAAGCCATCGTTCTTAGTGCTCTTGCCTATGCGGATAGTTTAGAATTATCACCGGATCTTGACTTCACGGAAACTGCTAAATCCCATCTTGGACGTTGGGATAAGCAATTAAGTATTTGGTGTGGAGACTCAGACGGTAAGCCGTTGTTTGTTCCAGGTCCGAGTGACTTCCCCGGTAAAATCATAGCCATCCTCGATCGTAGCGTTGGGGAAGGGAACTACAGATATATGGCTCCGAAGCGAAGCCGATAGCTTTTGTTGTGCAATGACCTAGGCAAATTCCCCCGAATCCAGACAAATTTGGGAGAATTTGAATAAAGTTACTTACGGATAGAATGCCAACTTTGGTAAGCCCAACATCTCATCCCAACCTTGCATAATATTCACGCATTGAATTGCTTGACCCGCCTGACCCTTCAGTAGATTGTCAATCACTGACATCACAATCACTCGATCGGTCCTCGGATCCACCTCAATGCTGATATAGCAGAGATTCGTCCCTGCCGCCCATTTCGTCTGGGGATATACGCCCCCGGGCAAAATTTTCACCCAAGGCGAATTCCGATAAAATGCCTTATAGATAGTGATCAAATCTTCTCGAACTAACCCTGGATCTCGCAGATTCGCATACACTGTCGCTAAAATGCCCCGCACCATCGGCACCAAATGCGGAGTGAATTGCACGTATACCTCACGCCCAGCTAAATCACTACAAACTTGCTCAATTTCCGGCGTATGTCGATGCCTCGCTACACCATAGGGCGCGATCGCATTATCAGCCTCCGCCAACAACATTCCCACCTTGGCCGTTCGCCCGCCGCCAGATGCTCCCGATTTTGCATCAATAATGGCAGTATCTGGCACAATCAATCCCTGTTTCACCAAGGGCGCTAACGCCAACAAACTCGCCGTTGGATAACACCCTGGACAGCCAATTAACGCTGCATTACGGATCCGATCGCGGTACAGTTCCGGCAACCCATACACGGCCTGATGATTCACCTCATCATCGGTACGATCGGTGTTGTACCAAGCTTTGTAAGTGTCTAAATCTCTAAACCGATAATCCGCAGATAAATCTAAGACCTGACAGCCTTTGGCAAGAAGTTGTGGAGCCAGATTGCAGGCAATCCCATTGGGCAGCGACAGAAAGACAATTTTTGCCCGTTCTGCAATGACCTCAACATCCACGGCCTCCACCGTCTGCACTACTGCATGGGCCAAGTAGGGATATAGCACCCCAAAATCCTGCCCCACGGTACTGTCGCCCGCAATATACGTCAGTTCTAAATGGGGATGGTCCTGAAGCAGACGCACCAACTGTACCCCGCCATAGCCGGAAGCGCCCACAATACCAACCGGAACCCGCACTAAATCACCCATATCTGACTCTTGAGGCCAACACGCCTTGAACGATGTGATGAATTGTAGTGCGTTGTTTCCCGTTTTGGGCTTTCACTTTCGCCTGAATTTACGCGCTCTAGGGAAAACTCATCTCAATTCAGTCTAAAAATCGTCTGAATAGCCTCCATTCCCCGACTGTTGACTAGCTTCATTGTCTCGTCGAGATCCCAGCAAATTTAGTTGATCCACCACCACAACCGGAGACATCCGATTCACGCCCGTGTTCCGATCGACCCAAGTATCAAACTTCAGTGCACCCTTGATCCCAATTAGCGATCCTTTATTTACATACTGTTCTGCAATCCCTGCCGTCTTGCCCCAAATTTCCAAGTTAAACCAGTCAGTGACATCTTTACTGCGACGTACCGCCAGCGTCAAGCGACATTTCACGCTTCCCGACTCAAAATGACGAACATCTGGCTCTCCGCCCACGCGTCCCACTAAAGTCACAACGTTTAAACTCATGATTCCCGATCGCTCACTTCAATTGCTAGAATTGCTAGAAGTATTCTACCGTTAGCATCAGAAAATCTTGAAATAATCCCTCAATGTTTGAGTCAAACTGGAACCCATAACTTTGATTTTAGACTTTATTGAGCCAAGATTATTATTTATATAGTTTAAAACACTAGACCTACTGGGAGGCCCGTCCGGTATCTCTTTCGGCAAGGTGGCAGATTGTAAAACATCTGTATCTCAATAGTGCAGAACTGGTGCAGTATCTAATGTGGCTAGACGAGGGGAATGAAACGTAATAAGATTTAGCACTGATTGCTTCGAGGGTTTCCTGAATGCCTGTAGCCAATCATTTCTATTTTGTTGGACTAAAGTTGCTGAGGCTACTGCTGTGAATTTTTTTGGCCGCTTCTCTGCCTCCCGAGATATGGGTATTGACCTGGGTACTGCCAATACCTTGGTGTATGTTTCTGGGAAAGGAATCGTTCTGCAAGAGCCATCCGTGGTGGCAATGGATCAGCGTGAAGGAGTTCCCCTTGCAGTTGGTGAAGAGGCTAAGCGGATGCTAGGCCGGACTCCTGGAAATATTGTGGCCTCGCGTCCGCTGCGGGATGGTGTGATTGCGGATTTTGATGTGGCTGAGCTGATGTTGAAGCACTTCATCACTAAGGTTCATGATGGTCGTCAATTGGTCTCGCCTCGTGTAGTGATTGGGATTCCTAGTGGTGTTACTGGGGTTGAACGTCGAGCGGTGATGGATGCGGCAACTCAAGCGGGTGCACGGGAAGTCTATTTGATTGATGAGCCTGTTGCGGCGGCGATCGGTGCGGGGCTTCCAGTGCAGGAACCGACGGGAAACATGATCATCGACATTGGCGGCGGCACCACTGAAGTTGCGATTTTAAGCTTGCAGGGAACTGTACTGAGTGAATCTGTGCGGGTCGCGGGTGACGAACTCAGTGAAGCTATTATGCAATACATGAAAAAAGTTCACAACTTGGTAATTGGCGAACGCACCTCAGAGGAAATTAAAATCGCGGTTGGCTCGGCTTATCCAAATCGTGAAATGGATGAAGAGACCATGGAAGTCAGAGGCTTGCACTTACTGTCTGGCTTGCCCCAGATCGTTACAATCAAGACTCCAGAAATTCGGGAAAGCATGGCTGAACCGTTGGCAGTGATTGTCGATGCTGTCAAACGTACTCTGGAACGGACTCCGCCTGAATTAGCGTCAGATATTATCGATCGTGGGATTATGCTGGCGGGTGGTGGAGCCTTGTTACGCGGACTGGATGCCTTGATTAGTCATGAGACTGGAATTGTGGTTCATGTGGCCGCAGATCCCTTGAGCTGCGTTGTGTTGGGCACCGGGCGAGTCTTGGAAAACTTCAAGGAACTGGAGCGCGTTTTCAGCAGTCGTCCTCGTTAGGTTGAATGGTGTATGGGATTCGGATGATTTTGGCCTGTGGAGGTGAAATTATCCTGAATCTCTAGATAGGAATGTGAAGGGACTAATGGCGAATTCATCAATGTTTCTGTGTTAATCGCTCTGAAATTCTTCACATTAGTCCAAGTAATCATTATTTTATTGCTTTATGTTGTCAGTACGTCGTTGGTGGGAACGGTTTGGAACAAGTACGCTGTTGACTGGCGCTGCTGTCGGTATTGCATTAATTATTCGTCAAACTCAAGGCAGTTTTTTGCTTGAGAGCTATCAATTTATTACACGCCCATTTTATAACAGTCCCGATCGGACCGCTCAACTAGAAAATGCCCAAGCTCAAGAGCTTCAGCAGCGTTTAATTGATCTTCAAAACAAAAATCAGAAATTAGAAGATCTTCTCGGCTTCACCCAAGCCCAAAAAACAAAGGGTATTCCTGCACCAGTGATCGGGCGCAGTGCGGATCACTGGTGGTCCCATCTTATTTTGGGGCGAGGCAAAAAAGATGGTGTCGAACTCAACAGTATTGTCATGAGTCCGGGCGGGGTCGTGGGTCGAGTGAGCAAAGTTTCGGATAATGTCAGTCTTGTTACTCTTTTAAGTGATGCCTTCAACCAAGTCGGTGTCACCGTCAGCCGGACCCGCGCTACAGGATTTATTAAGGGTCAGAGTGGAGATAAGGCCGGGAGCCAAGTGATTATGGAGTTTTTCGATAAAAACGTTGACGTTCGTCGCGGTGATACTGTCGTGACTTCTTCCTTTAGTACCAAATTCCCATCGGGTCTTCCTGTTGGACGTGTGGAATCTGTCGATATGGGTAAGAGTCCATCGCCCGAAGCTGTGATTCAGCTCACGGCCCCGATCGCTGCTCTCGAATGGACCGCCATTTATCCTCATTTACCCGCCCAAACGGAAGATATCACTCCAGATCCCGAACCTAAAAACGGTCAAGTTCTGCCTCCTGCTGAGAAACCCTAATGCAATTTCCTGCTATGACTCAGATGGTTCAGACGATCGATCGTAGTCCCGCACTTCGACTGTTTTTTGGTGGTGTTTTGACGGTAATGTCGGTGTGGATCTGTCTCATGCTGCTTCCCACGCGTTTACCAGGCATGGCGTTAGCTGGAATTGGTCCGAATTGGCTGCTGATTTGGGTTGTGATTTGGAGCTTGAAACGATCGATGTGGCAAGGTCTGAGTGCAGGGCTAGTGTTAGGACTATTGCAAGATTCGATGACTGAAGAGCATCCGACCCATATTTTTAGTTTAATGGTTGTCGCCTACCTGATTTCACGCCTTCAAAAACAACGAGTTCTCCGCGAAGATTTTATTTTTATTACTCTGGTTACGTTTGGGATGGCTGTGGTGGCCGAGACCGTCATGGCCGTGCAATTCAGTTTTATCGGCACACGCACTGTAGTAGATATTTGGAGGCATCATCAGCTTATTGCATTGAGTTCAGCTATTCTGAGTAGCCTCTGGGCACCTGCGCTATATTTTCCGCTTAATCAGCTTTGGAAGTGGTCTGAGATTCCCGATGCTTAGGGCGCGCAATGTAGGAACTCTAAAAACGCAGGAACTCTAAAAACGCAGTAAACTGGTGAGATACATTCCTTAATACTGGTCGGCTCATGTCTCGTATTTGCATTCTGGGTGGCGGCTTCGGCGGTTTATATACTGCGCTACGGCTGAGTCAGTTGCCGTGGACTGGGCATGAGAAGCCGGAAATTACGTTAGTGGATAAGTCTGATCGGTTCGTCTTTTTGCCGTTGCTGTACGAAGTAGTCACAGGCGATTTGCAAAGCTGGGAAGTTGCGCCCTACTACAGCGAGCTTCTTGCGGGGACTGGTATTCGCCATGTGCAGGCTACGGTTGATTCCGTAAATCTGGCAGGTCGTACGGTTCAAATTACTCAAAATGGCCAAGCTGAACGGCTTTCTTACGATCGTTTAGTGTTGGCGATGGGTGGTGAATCGGTGATTGGGAAGGTTCCGGGTGCAGCGGATCATGCGCTTCCATTTCGGACTTTGAATGATGCGATGCGTCTTAGCGATCGGCTGAGAGATTTGGAAGCAAGTGATGCGGACCGAATTCGGGTGGCGATTATTGGGGCAGGATATAGCGGGGTTGAGCTGGCCTGTAATTTGGCGGAACGATTGGGCGATCGGGGTCGATTGCGGCTTGTAGAATTGGGCGATCGGATCTTGAATTTTTCGCCTGACTTTAACCGTAAAGCAGCCGAAAAAGCGTTGCTCGATCGTAAAGTTTGGACGGATCTTCAGACCAAAACTAGCGACGTGACGAGTGACGAGATTACGCTGCAATATGCTGATAAGTCTGAAACCTTACCTGTTGATTTGGTGCTATGGACGGTCGGGACGCGCATTTCTGAGGTGATTCAAAGCTTGCCGTTGCCGAAGAACGATCGAGGGCAAATTAAAGTTCAAACGACACTTCAAGTCGAAGGTTATCCCGAAGTTTATGCACTTGGTGATCTGGCTGATTGTAAGGATGCTGACGGACAAACCATTCCGACGACCGCTCAAGCTGCGTTTCAGCAAGCCGATTATGCAGGCTGGAATCTTTGGGCTTCTTTAACCGATCGGCCTTTGCTGACCTTCAAATATCAACACCTTGGTGAAATGATGACCTTGGGTTCAGATGATGCGACATTGGCGGGTCTTGGGTTGCAGCTCAATGGTGTTTCGGCTCATTTAGCAAGACGGATGATCTATCTCATGCGAATGCCGACGTTCGAGCATCAAGTTAAGGTTGGTTTGAACTGGATTACTAAGCCTGCGACTGACTTTTTGAAAAGCCTAGCTAAAATGCCTTAGGCGACTTTTAAGGATGTCGTTAGTTACTCGCAAATAAATTTGATCGCGAATAAATCCCAGCCTATAGCCAAAATTTATTTAAATGGACTAAAGACCTACGTAAATTGGCTTTAAGTCTATTTAAATGGATTTTCGCTATTAAACTGGGATTTTAATTTTAAGCGTGAAACTAGGCTTTACGAATCCCACCAAACAACTTGCGATCGATAAATAGCGCAAATCCCGGCACAAAAATAGCTTGAGAAACCAGCACTGTTACTGCCACTGCTAATAGTGGAATCTGATAACTTCCATTGATCTCGAATCCCTTAGAAATCAGAATTGCTGCCCCGATCGCGGCACTAAAGACAGCCATAAAGACCACACTCCAAATCAAATCTAGCTTCATTCGATCCATTGCTTTCAAAAGCTGAGAATTCGATCGTGAAATAGCTAATGGAATTGCCGATAAACAAATAATCATCACAATTGGAATTGCATCATCCCATTTATTGCCCTTTGCCAAAATCGGAATATACCAATGGGCAAATGTCACCTGGAATAAAACCATCGGTAAAATTACCAGACCAATGGTTTTAAAACTATTCATCCATTTCTCGCGTAGCCCACTCAAACTCCCCCGAGCCTCACAAAATTCTGGGTACCATGCTGATCCAATTGCCCACAGAATACTTTGACTAATCCCTAAACCTGCATTAAAGGCAAAGAAATATAGCCCCAATGCCTCCGTACCCAACATCCCTGCCACTAACAAATAGTCCACATTCATCCGGAAGCGACTCAGCAGCTCTACTCCCAATACTCGACTTCCAAATCGAAAAATCTCACGCCAGCGAGAAATTGTAAAATACTTCGGTCTCCAAGACTCGTGGCGGAACATCAATACAATCCAAGGCACATGACTCAACAACATCGATAGCACGACTCCCCGGACCCCAAACCCAGCGATGACTAGTCCGACCGTCAACACATTCGATACGATCGCTTGAGCTGCGATGGCCCAAGATTGAACTTCTAGACGATTTTTACGCGCTAAGAGTGTCTCTTGAACACTGTAAATCGGCATCATTAAATAACAAAATCCCAAAAATACGATCGGTAATGTTAAATCTGGATTTTTATAAAATAATGCGATCGGATAGGCGAGTACACATTGAATTACAAAAATAGAACCCAACAAAATCCAATTGAGCCAATATACATTGGTTGCAATCTCATCAACATTTTCATCATCTGCTTGAAGAATCGTACTGCCGACGCCTTCACCCATTGAGAACGTTAGACCAAACTCAAATACGGTATAAATCGCAGAAAGCATTCCATAGTCAGCTTTGCTAAACAATCGAATTAACGTGATTGTTGTAGCTAAGCGAAAAATACGATTAATTAACTCCGCTACACCTAGCCACCCGACATTTTGAACATATCGACTTGCGGTAAGTGCTTTGAGCTTTTGCATAGGAAGTAAAAATAATATAGGGGGAAGAATACTCTACGATTCGGATGAATCTGAAGAACGCAGAGAAGTACTAATCTAATGTAACCGACATATGGACGTGAAGCTGCCTATTGATCTGTAGAAACCTAAATAGAATCTAAATAGGAATATTACTCAATGCTCCGATTTTTGCGATATATGCTCTAGGACGGACAGATCAGAAATCTGTTCCACAACTCGAATTAACCGTGCTGGATTGCCGACGACGACTCCTCCTGGTGGCACATCTTTAAGCACTACAGACCCTGCACCAATGACTGCCCGATCGCCAATCTTCACCGCACCTAAAATAACGACATGACAGCCAATATCTACATAATTTCCA
This sequence comes from Synechococcales cyanobacterium, assembly GCA_043739045.1. GTDB lineage: Bacteria > Cyanobacteriota > Cyanobacteriia > Leptolyngbyales > Leptolyngbyaceae > JAAFJU01. The sequence continues at coordinate 8,749 of JAYUEW010000085.1, read as the reverse complement.
ATGCTGGGTGCAGCGGAATATGAACCATCTGCATTTTTTTTGTTTCCGATCGTGGTTGTATGTCGTAAGACACAATGATGCCCGATCGTTGCTTCATGATTAACGACTAAACCATGCCCATGTTGAAGCTGTAATGAATGTCCTATATCAGTATCCCAAGGAAGTTCTATTCCCAAAATCCACTCTACTAAGATTTGATAAATGGCTCGAAATAGCTTCGTGAACAGACGTTTACTGGTCGGATTTTTAGGGTATTGTGTCGATCGAAATAAAACAAGTGACAATCTAGATTTAAAGCTGGTTTCACGGTTGATTTCCCAATCTTGAAATAGAAATGATTTATAAGAATCCATAAAAATCTATTTACTCCCTGTAATGTAGGACAACCGTGAACTTCGCTGCAGAATTAAGACATTAAATAGCAAGGGTCCACCAATTCCCATTGCACTTAGGATCAGGAAATATCCGATCGGCGTGATTCCAGGTGAAAATTTGGTAAGAATCAACGCACTAAATCGGGTGAAATATCCATGAAAAAGGTAAATTACCATACTCATGGTACCGATATGAACCAGACTTGAATGGATTGAAGGATAAGCCATTCGATCGGCAAGGCGACGCGATAGTCCACAAATCAAGTACAACAACACAAATCCTGGAATTCCTGTCACCAGTCTCACGACTAAAAGCTGTGATGGAAGTGGTAGTTGTAGTTTTGTCTCAATTACAATACTGATACAGCATATTATTATACTAAACCACACCCACAGTGGCTGCTGCTGTAACCACCGATCGGCTACAGGCAATTTTTTTGCCATCACAATTCCGATGGAAAAGTAGATATTCCAGTATAAATATATCTCAAATGAATTGAAGGGTGGGAATAATGAAAGCCCTGTCAAAACGACAGAAATCCCAAAATATAACCCTTTAGATGATGTAAGTTTACTGAAAAGAAAATGAAATGTTATTGCGAATATCAATGCATGAAGAAACCAAAATATTTCATAGGGTTCAAAAATAGACAGTAGTAAACCTGTCAAATCAATAGGGCGATTTTTTGCTAAAGACTGAAAGATGAAAAATGGCGGTGCCCAGATGACTAGTGGTAGTAGTAATCGCGGTAATTTCTGTGTAAAAAAAGATTTATAGCTTCCTACTCCTCGGCTAAAAAAAGCCGTTGCCAACCCAGAAGCAATGAAAAAAATTGGCATATGAATCGTATTGATCCCGTCGCCGAACAGACCCAACCAGGATAAATCCGAATCGTAATATTTTCGCATTCCATACCCACGATCGAACCCAATTACATGGCCAATGACGACCAATCCGATCGCGACTCCTCGAATCCAATAGAGTGCTTCAGAAAGTTGTTGTTTAAACTTAGTGGCTTCAGTTTGAGAATTGACTAGGGAAGAAATCATATGAATTAGAACCAATATTTAAGAATAAAATTAACTGCCTAACTAGATCTAGGGGAATATATCGAACTAAAATCTCAGATTCGATTTTGGCCTAAAACGCGAGGAGTCTTGACTTTACTATCAGACTCATTCGCATCTGACCAATCCCAACCTGCGATCGCCATGAATGTATAGAGATAGAAAAATAGCAGTGTGTGGGTCCAAATATTCTCCGTCAGCATTGCAGTGGGTAAGGCCATAAAGATTGCCAATAATGACAAACAAAATCCTTGTTGTGCCAGGTTATCCCAAGTATTTCGCCAAAGTTGTATGAGTCTTACTATCTGCATCGTCAGGAAGCTTATGAAGCTTGCAAATCCAACTACTCCCCCTTCGACCAACGCTCGAACATAATCATTATGGGGAAGAAGAGCATTGGTGCTAATTTTAATACTCACCCCTAAACCATATCCAAACCAAGGAAATAGGTTAAATTGCCCTAGTAATTGATACCACTGAGAAATCCGCCAATTAAAGCTATTGTTGTCTCCTTTTGAAAGCAAAATGGCACGAGTAACGTCAATATCAGGATTGAGCAATGGTGTTTGTCCGATCGAGCCAAGGCGTTCTTGGCCAAATTCAGTACTCCCAAACAATGAAATTATTAATACAAAAAAGATAATTCCGCCTATCATTTTCAAAACGCTCAATCGAGGGGCGATCAAGACTAAAATGAAAACTGCCAACATCATTAAGCTATAAAGCGCCTTAGCACTAACGAAGAAAAAGGCCAGTAAGGCGAGTAGCATTCCCCAAAATAACTTATTTTTTTCTTGACCCAGTCGCCACTGAGTTAAGGACATAAACATAAAGGTGTAGGTGACAAATGAGTTTGGATGGCCGAGAGTTCCTCGAATTCTGGCTCCTTCGGACGCTGGCCCGTCCATTCCCTGCATACTACTTCCATTGAGATTCAAGTCTCCCGGCAATACATTGGGGGCAATGATCTGTATCACTGCCACAGTCAAGGGCGCGACCAAAGACCAGAACAATCCATAGATAAAAGTTTTCGGTTTAATTTTCCCTTTCATCTGCATCGCCAGAAAGTACGCCACCACCCAGGAAAAAATACGAATCCATTCCCGAATACTATCGGACAAAAATTCAGCGCCCAGTCCTAGCCCACCTAAGGCCATCAGTACAAGCCATAGTCCTTGAAAAAGCCACCACCCAAAAAACCACCAAAAGAACCAATCGGTTTGAATCGTCTGTCGTCGAAATAATTGAACGAGCAAATACAGAATGGTTAGAGCATCGATTCCGATCGCAAATATGGTAGGTAATTGAAGGGTCACAAAACAATCGATCGCCGCTCGTAAAATTAATAGCCCGATGACCACAACTTCAAATTTTAAAAAGAAGGTCATCACAAATAAAATTGCGCCCATCGCACCGCCCAAAAATAAGGGTTGCGCACCGGAAGCCAGTCCTACTCCGGTTCCTACAACTAATCCCACTATTGTAATGAAGCAGGGTAGCCAAATTGATGCAGGTTTTGATGGATGCTCTGTATACATGATTGGGCCTAGCGACGAATGATGTTGATGAACGAATCAACAGGTGAAATCAATTTCCCTAAGAAGTCTAATATTTTGCTACTTCTGGTTTGGCCTACCACAAGCAGATCTCCGTCCCGTAAGGCAATGGAGTCTTTACCAAAGTCAAATTTCTGAGATGCAACCCGCCCTTCAGGAGTCGTGCGATAGAGCACAATGTCACGATTTTTTGCATCTCGCGTCGGGCCGCCTGCTGCTGCGATCGCTTGACTTACTCCCGAATTGGCTGCGATTTCCACTTGACCCGCCCGCTGCACTTCTCCTGCCACCTGTACTCGAATTCGAGTGGGGGCAAAGGTCGATTTGAGTAAGGCTTGTTGTTCTGGAGTGCTAATTAATGCGGTGGGAATTACAATTTCGTCGCCGTAGTTAAGTCGTGGATCCGCATCTAGGTCGCCGCTTTGTAATACTTGCCACAGGTCTACTTTCACGTCCGATCGCATGGCCACCAGAGGCTGACCGGGACCCGGAGATTGGACGGTTGTTCGTCGAATGATTACATTGCGCAGGTCTGCATTCGGTGTAATGCCCCCGGCAATATTGACAGCATCGCTCAGGGTAATGGGCGAAATGGTGGGTAAGCCGTAACTACTGGTTTGATTTTTAGTTGGTTCTAAAGTCCGTGGTCCTGGCTGAAGCACTTCCCCAATCACATTGACCCGCAACGGGCTGAGGGCCAACACGACAATGCTGACTTGGGGACGACGAACATAGGGCTGAAGTGAGTTTATGATAGCGCTACTGGCTGATCCCGGCGTGAGTCCTGCGATCGGAATAGATCCAGCTAAAGGGAGTTGAATGGTGCCGTCGGAAAGAATGATTTGCTCTCCGGTCATGTCGGGAAAGCCGACGACTGTCAACCGAATCCGATCGCCTGACTTCAATGGAATCACATCACTGAGTTGTCCTGAATTTATTATTGTCGTCGTACTCGCGGGTAATGGACTGGTGGTATCGGTTGAAAAAGTAGGAGTAATTGATGGGCTGACGATCGGTAGAATTGATGGCGGAGTTGGTGATGGAATTGACGATGGCGTTGGTGACGGAGTTGATAATTCTGAAGGTATTGGAGCGGCGATCGTGGGGGTGATCGTACTTAGAAAAAACAGTCCGTAACTCGCAGCAAGTTGAAATTTCATAGTATAAAAATTTAGAAGGACAGATTCCGGACAATAGGTTTAGACAAAATAAAATTTAGGACCAATAGATTTAGATAAAACAAATCTATAAAATAGACTGAACAGCGGGATCGAGACGGGACACCGATTGCAACATGGGTGGAATTTCGTGAGATGGCGTATCTACATTTTGATTGACGACCAGACCCAAAGGTTCAACTTGCGCGTCTTTTAAATCTAATAAAAGCTGTTTCAAAATATCCCGACGCGTATGGTCTGGGCGTGTCGAGATAATCATGCCGCCTACATAAGGATGGAGAGTAACGGCATCAACACTACGGCTCAACACCGACGTATCCACAATGACTAAATCAAACTCATTTCCCATAGTCTCCAACAGCTTGGGTAACGCCGTGGATTCCATGATGGTGGCAGGACGTTTGGGTAGTTCTCCATAGGGCATGATGAATAGATTCTCGATCGCCGTTGATTTGACAACATCCTTGAACTCGGCGCTGTTGACGATCGCATTAGAAAATCCTGGTGTCGCCGAAACGCCCAATAATGTATGTTGCATTGCCTGAGCTGAATCCGTATCAATTACTAAAGTTCGATAGGATAAACTCGCCGACACAGCCCCAAGATACGCGACTAAATTAGATTTGCCTTCTCCTTCCATAACGCTGCTCACCAAAATAATTTTTGGGCGTTGGACAAGGTGACGATCGATCGCCTTAAGCAGCATCCGGTAAGGTTCTACGAGGTTCGGCATATCGAGAAATTGGTCAAGCCGCGCATAGGTTGGCTTAAAGGGAAGCTTCGGCAATTTACCTAAAATTGGAATATCCGTTAGGCCAGGGAGTTCTTTTGGATCCCGCAATGTATTGTCGAGCAACTCTAGTAACAATGATAGTCCGGTCGCTAACACTAGGCCCGCTGCAATCGCTACAGCCATAATTACAGCTTGCTGAGGAGAGGACGGTTTGGTGGGAACTTCGGCCCGATCGAGCACCCGAATATTACTAATCAACTGTGCTTCTGCAATCCGAGCTTCTTCGAGTTTGGTTTGAACGCCCTTAAGTGACAATGATTTCTCTTCGCGCTGACGGGTGACGGCGGAAAGTCCCTTTTGCTTTTCCGGAATCTGGGCAATCCGGTTTTGCAGATCAGCTTTAGCGGTTTGTAGTGTTCTCAGCTTTTGTTCAAGCGCCGTCCGATCGATTTCTCCAGTAATGTACTGAGAAAGAATACCTTTACTGATATCATCGGTCGCGGATTGGCTTTCTGGAGGCGTATTCTGGCCATCTGGCAACACTTCCGCCACTCGTGCATTGTAAGATTTCTGCATTTCGTCGCGCTGTTCGATTATGGCCAATAAATCGGGGTGTTGATCACCTAGGCGCGATCGGGTTTCGTTGACCTTAATTTCAATTTCCGCCAACCGAAGTCTTATGGCTTTAAGTTGCTCGTCCTGTCCTACACGAGTTGCAGCATAGGCCGCATCGGGATTACTTACTCCTGTGACTTGTTGAAGCAAGGCTCCTTTTGTGGCCGATTCTCGCAACTGCGCCACGACGGTTCGTTCTTGATTTTCTACATCTGCAAGGCTAGTCACAAGAGTTTGGGTTTGGTTATCTAAGGCTACAGCGTCGTTTTGTTCACGGTAGCGACTTTCTAGTGCCTCGGCCTCGCGGACTTGAGATTGTTGAACAGGAACATTTTTCTCTAGAAACTCACGGACTGCCGAAGCTTCCCGTCGAATTGAGTTAGCGTCTTCTTGAACCGCTGCGTCTGCTACGGCGTTCAATACTTTAGCGACCAGTTCAGGATCATTGTTCTGATAAGAAACATCTAAAAGGTTAGTCGCAGGGATAATCTTGACCTTCAGCGCTTTGCTCAGATCCATGATGGTCAATTTGCGACTGGGATCCTCCTTCTGACCAGGCGGTAAAATGGTCGCTAGGGCGCGTCTTAGAACTCCTTCAGTCTTAATTAACTCAGCTTGGGTTGCGATCGCCGTGGATCCACCGGGCACAGTATCAGGTGCTTTTGTTAAATTTCGGCCCAGTTCGGAGATACTACGCGTTCGATCGTCCAATATTAGCCGGGCAGATCCCTCATAGATACGAGGTGCTTTTTGCCCATAGAAAAGCGCTGCCCCGATCGCCGCAAATAGAGTCATGCAAACAGGCAAGGCGTGACGTTTCAGGATAGTGGGAGAAAACTGGGCCATTTCGGGTAAACCACTGGGGTGGAAGGTTAAAGACTAGGAGGGACTGGTCTTAACGATTATTGTATGTATTTTTTCCAAGAACAGAGAATTTGCTGACTTGGTAATGCACTCGGATCGATATGGAGATATATCAGACAATTAGCCTTTCTTATCTCCATATTTCAACGTTCACAGGACGTTATTAACCAAGAATTTTGTCCATTCTGGTTTCTATTATGCAGTAACCGCGACTTTTTGATTCACGTTGGTGCCGATGAGAGAGTTGTAGAGATTCAAGTTGTCGCGGGTGATTTGCTCCCAGGTGTAATAAGACTTGACATGATGTTGCCCACGATCGCCCATAACGCGCATTTCACCGGGGTGGTCGATAGCCCAAGTTAAGGCCGCAACGCAGGAATCAATATCTCCAGCTTGGAACAATAGCCCGCGATCGTCACCGATTAATTGGCGGTGGGGGGGGATGTTACTGGCGACGACAGGTAGACCTTCTTGCATTCCTTCGAGCATGGCAAGTGGTAAGCCTTCTAGGTTGGAGGGTAAGGTAAATAGTCCAGCACCCCGGACAATTTCAGCGAGTCGTGCACCTTGTAATTCGCCAGCAAATACGATGTCTGAGGACCCTTGGGAGAGTGCTTGAAGCTCGGAGGTAAAGCCATTCGTGTCGCTAGTCCCGCCGACGAGTACCAATTTCCAGCCTGTATTTTTGAGTTTACGGAAGGCTTGAATCAATAGGTCTGGGCATTTTTCAGGCACCAATCGGCCAAGATAGATCATGTATTTGCCTTGTTCAAGACCGAGGGACTTGCCAAACGCAAAACTAGAATCCGATGCTGCGTAGGTTCCGGGTGCATTGGGAATGTACATTGCATCGCGGGAGTAGGTGCGTTGGAAGTATTGACGAAGATCGTCAGACACCACCACCAGACCATCGGCATATTTCGCAGCAGCTTGCTCTCCAAGACGGATCAATCGGCTGGGAAGTTTGCCCCACTTATCGCGCTGCCAGTCGAGTCCTTGGCAGGTGACGACAATTTTGCTACGGGTGGCTAGCTTAGGGAGACAGGTGAACAATGATGGGCCAAGGGCATGGAAATGAATAATGTCATAGTGTTTGCGGCTGGCCATCAACGCACCCATGGCAGAGCCGACAAATGCATCCATTCCGCGCATTCCCAACGATGGCATGGAGATTGTCCGTACGCCTTCAAAGTCATGACGGTGAAATGCGGGAGAGTCGGTGTAGGACGATCGGCCAAATAAATCAACCTCATGACCCTGGGCGACCATACGAGGGTAAACGCCTGCACAATAGTGTTCGATGCCGCCTTGTTTGGGAGGAAGACCTTTAGCGCCGATGACTGCAATTTTCATGATGAAGAGTGTCCTAAGTTAAGTAAGAGTTAAATGAATAGAGTCGAAAATTTAAGTGCTATGCAGCGATCGGAGTTTGCTGTTGTCCATGCTGTTGGCTACGCCATCGGTGAAGCATGGATTCGTAAACTTGGCCGACAACGTTACGGGCACTATAGGGTTCGGCAACTCGAACACATGCACTTTGGGTATAGTGACCGGGATTAGATATCACTTGATTCAGCGCACGGGCAATGGCTTCAGAGGTCCGATCGTCGCTAATCATGCCGCTCTGGTGGGTGAGGAATTTTGGAGTTTCGCCGCATCTTGTCGTCACAATGGGCGTACCGCAGGCCAATGCTTCTAATACAACTAAGGGTAATCCTTCAAATTCACTCGTCAAGATTAAGGCATGGGCGATTTGATACAGTCCGACGAGGTTAGCTGAATTAACGGCTCCCAACATTGTGACTTGAGCAGATAGATTCAGTCGGAGAATTTCAGCCTTTAGGTCCGGGGCCAGTTCTCCATCTCCAGCGACAAGTAGATGAACTTGCGGATCCTGAAGGGCTGCGATAGTTTTGGCGAGTAATAGTGGGTCTTTTTGAGGGTGAAGTCGTCCTGCGAATAACACATATTTAGTGGTTTCGGGTAGGGAATGCTCTCGGGAGAAGTTCAGTCGAGCGACCGATCGATCGTTCTCACTAAGCGGCTTGCAGACTTCTGTATCGACGGTATTACGGATGAAGGAGACTCGATGGGCCAACTCTGGATATTGCTGCTTGTAGAGGGTTACGGATTCAGAATTGCAGGAGAGGATTTCGTCAAATTGTTTTACGAGCCAGCCTTCTAGGGTGAAGTAGGCTTTCGGAAACCGTCGCCACATAATCGCGTTTTTTCCATCTTTCGCCGCCATCTGTTGATGAATATCGTTATGTACGAAAAAGGTCTTGTCTCCGCTCCAGCCTTTTGCGGCCAAGGTTGGCTCTAGGCGATGGAAATGCATGAAGTCCGACTCGATGCGGTGGG
>JAYUEW010000084.1:0-16443 GCA_043739045.1 Synechococcales cyanobacterium | reverse complement strand
GATGCCGTTGCGGATTTGTCATCCACCGCTTGAGGATACGGATTGGCGGAAGAAGACGGGGTACGATCGGAAGAATTTGCCGTGGTGTTATCACAATGGTGGTCATTGGGCTTCTTTGACTTGGTTTTTATGTATTGCGATGCAACGTCAAAATCATAGTTTGCCGGAGGATTTGCAATATACGGTGAAGTCGTTTTTGAACAATTGTTATGATCTGATGTTGCGTCAGTTGCCGGATCAACAATGGGCGGAGTATCACGATGGTCCGACGGCGTATTGGATTGGACAACAGGCGCGGACGTATCAAACGTGGACGATTGTGGGGCTTTTGTTGATGCAACATTTTGTGAATGCGCCGGAGGGTGAGAGCCGGGTTTTGGATTTGGGGTTGTAGGCTTGAATTTTTGCCGATCGCTTCACCAAAACTAGTCATTAACTTGGGGGAGATAGTGATTTGAGTCAGTGCCTTTCGCCGGGAAGTTGGGTATCTACTTTCTATCATTTGTACTCTCTACAATTTTGATTTCTGCTTCGGTTAATCCATAAAGTTGATAAACTAAAGCGTCGATCGCATTCTTTTTCTAGTTCGCTAGTGTCTGCATGGCGATCGCTAGTAGACTTCATTGTGAGTACCAATATCAAGTAGGAGTATTGCTTCTGTCTGTTCTTCAGAAGTTTCTATAGTAAATAGAATTCTACAGTCATAGCCACAGGAACAGGCTTTTAATCCTGCTAATTTTCCTTGCAGTGAATGAGTATTTAACTGGGTTGCAAAAATGTCCTCTTTCATTAATTGTAATATTTGAATCAGTTTTGGTTCAAGCTGAGAATTGCGTTTGACAAACTTCCGAAATGCTCGTTTGAATTTTGGCGTTAAAACTAGTTCTCTCATTTGTCTTCTGTCAAAGTTGCTTGTAGTTCAGAAATGATGTCTTCTATGGGTTGAGGTTTTAGCTCTCCACGATGAAAGGCCGCGATCGCTTCTTTTGCATCTTGAGCAATTTCCTCGCGGCGAGTTTCAATCATTTGGTTTTTAATGATTTCTAACAGCATTTCTCTTTGTTCAATTGAAAGCTGATTAACTGTTAAAATCGCTTCTTCTAATGTAACCATTTTGGATCTCCCAATAAGTTTGATTGTCTTGATTATAGTCAAATCTCAAGAGTTCTATTCTTTTGCCTTTCTACTTTTCCCTTGTCACCTCTCTCCTTCTACTATTTTAATCTCTTCTTCTGTCAACCCATAAAGTTGATAAACTAAAGCGTCGATCGCCTTTTCTAACTCGCTCGTATCAGCATGGCGATCGCCCTTTTTTAGCAGCGAGAATTTTCATTCATTGTAAAAGGTTTTGAAATGGTTGGGTATTTTTCCATCGATAAGTATTAAAATCTCGATAATCTACTGGCAAGATACGGACATGACCTAGTTCTTCGGAGAGCATGACTAATGGAAGCATCGGCCAAAAATCCTGTGTCAGCAATGATCATATTTAGCCTCAAGTTCGATCGATGATTCTTTTTTGTGAGATATGTGATCTGCGTCAGTGTCTTTCTTAAAATTTTTGGGTACTCTGTGAGCTAGCAGTGATTTTCTGCCATTGAGAGAGACTTACTCGATCGGTGTTTGGTTTATTTGACAGATTTATGAGACGGGATTATTTGAACCATCTCATTTGACGAAGAGTACCGATCGCCCCCCGATCGGTACTCATACTTTTGCTCTTGTGCTAGACAGACTCATTCAGGAATTTTTAGGTGCGGATATGATGACGAATTTGGAAGTGCGGGTGTTGTTGGTGATGTGGGCTTCGGATGAAGGTTCGATCGGTCAGTCGGAATGGACGATTTGACAGTAGATTTTTGGAGACTATGGAAATCTACTAGATACTTTGTCGGCAAAACACTCTACATTAATAGATTGGAATTCGGGGAAATAAAATGGAAGCTAAAGAGTCTAAAATAATCGATATTTTAACTGAAAATAAGAGATATATTATCCCATCCTATCAAAGACCTTATAGTTGGGATAGAGAGAATACAGAACAGCTAATCGATGATATCTATCAAAGCTTCTGTCAAGAAGACGAGGAATACTTTATCGGAACACTTATTTGCATTCACAAAGGGAGCTATGTATATGAAGTGGTAGACGGCCAACAGCGACTTACAACTCTGAGTTTGATTTTTGCAAAAATGAAAGACTTGATAGGCCAGAATAGTCGTGCAAAGGAAAATCTTCAAAAAAGAGTATTACCAATTGATGATTTTTCTGACAAACCATCGGAGCCTAGATTAAAAGTTAGGAGCAAGGAATATGACTTGTATTGCCATTACATTTTGCAAGGCGATACAAATTTTCTCCCGGCAACACCGACATCTACTCAAAAATTATTTGTAGATAATTTTAAAACAATTGAAGACTACCTATTGGCTAAGGTTGAAGACGAAAATGTTATCTGTAATCTAGCAAAGTATATTTTAGAACGTGTTTATGTGGTCTTTGTTCAGACAGATAACTTTGCATCTTCTTTTAGGTTGTTTAATGTTCTGAATACAAGAGGAATGCCCTTAGCCTCATCAGACTTAATTAAAAATAGTTTGTTTGAAGCTGCCGAAGAGTCTGGTAAAGGTTATGATGCCGTGGAACAATACTGGAATAAAATAGAAGATATCATTGGTGTTGAGAACATTGATAGATTTTTAAAGCAAAATAGGTTATCTCAGAAGAGAGATAGAGATAGAGCATTAGAGAATCTTGTGGATGAATATACATCTTTATTGAAGGAGTCATATGGTAATAATTCTATAAACTTCACGGTTAACCTTCTTAAATCCGCTGAGAATTATCAAAAAATTCGAGACATAGATTTTGATGATTCATCGTTGTTTAAAATATTCTCTTCTCTATCTCGTTTGTCAGATGAGTGGATTCCTCCAGTCCTTGCCTTTTTGAATAGAATGGATAAAGATAAAACTATCTCTAAGATTGACTTTAAAGAGTTTTTACAGATCTTTGAGAAGTCTTATATGCATGGGTGGTTTAAGAAGCAGATTAGAAGCAAAAGAGAGATCGTATGCTATTCAACATTGGTTTCAATCAATACGGGTAAAAAATTTAAAGAAATCATTCAATCAATAAAAGAGAATTCAGATAATGATGGTTTTTTTGCATCACTGAGTGATGATTTCTATGAGCCATCACCAAATAGAATCAACTTCTTAAAAGCGGTATTACTGAGAATGGATCAAGAAATGCAAGATGATAGTGTCTATAAAACATATCATGGAAGAATCACAATTGAACACATCTTACCTCAACGAAGTTCAAACGAATATTGGCAGCAACGTTTTACAGAAAAGGAGCATTCAGTATGGCTACATAAGCTAGGAAATTTAGCTCTGATAAGCGGAACTAAAAATTCAGAAGCTCAGAACAGCGCATTTGATAAAAAGAAGGCTATTTATGCGATGAAAAACAAAAAAGTTTCATTTGATATTACAAAAGATCTTTGTGACTATACAGAATGGGATCTTACTTCTCTTCAACATAGGCATAATCTCCTTATAGAAATGGCTATGAAAATTTGGATGATTTAAGCAAGAAAAACCAACAATGGATTCATCGATCGGTTCTACTTCCTGCGAGACCTGACAGTATGACTACCTTGGCGCTGAAAGGCGATCGGAGATAAGCAAATTATCCCAATCTTGCGCTTGAACAATGGGACTGTTGGAATTAACCAAAAACATCTTGCCAACCTACGATCGTAAAGGCATTATCGGTAGCCTCATCCCATTTATTCCTAGTGCAAAAACGCCCTGACGATCGGCGACCGCTCCACCCAGACGGCCATCAACTAAATCATTGAACTTAAACATTGAAGGTTAAGGCTCGACCTCGAACAGCCTGATTAAAGTGGCCACGATCATAAACCACTTGCCCACCCACGATCGTCACCGCAGGCCAGCCCGTCAAATTCCAGCCCTCAAACGGACTCCAACCACACTTAGTCTGAAGTTCCTCGCGCAAAACCAGATGGTAATTGTCTAAATCCACCAGCACCAAATCCGCATCATAACCGGGCGCGATCGTCCCCTTCCCCACAATCCCATAGGCCTTTGCCACTGCCGTAGACATCCAGTTAGAAACTTGAGCCACCGTACATCGCCCATTCACCGCCTGAGTCAGCATCAACGGCAAAGACGTTTCCACCCCCGGCATCCCAGACGGCACCTTAGCTGGCTCCAAAAAAACAGTCGTAGACGAAGCCTCCTCATCCGCTTGATCCGTTGGATTTGCCCGACCCTTCTCAGCCAGCGTATGAGGTGCATGGTCCGTCGCAATAAAATCAATCACGCCATCCCGAAGAGCCTGCCACAGAACCTCATTATCGTGGGCACTCCGAATGGGCGGGTTCATCTGGAGCAGCGACCCAAGCTTTTCGTAGAAGCTCGTATTCAACAGCAGATGCTGAGGCGTAACCTCCGCCGTGACCCACGCAGGCTTATCCTGACGCAATAGTTCAGCCTCTTCTGCGGTGGAGAGGTGCAGAATATGAAGCCGTCGCTGATATTTTTTAGACAGTTTGAGCGCCAGTTGGGTGGCATTGAGCGCCGCCTGATTATCTTGAATGACTGAATGAATCGCCGGATCGGTAATGCCTGCAAACTCTATGCGTCGTTCAGCAATTCGAGCCTGATCTTCGGCATGAACAGCAATTAGACGAGTGCCCGTTGAAAAAATGCGATCGAGAATAGCTTCTTGATCAACCAACAAATCGCCATGCATTGAACCCATAAAAATTTTAATGCCGGGAGTCGGAGTCGCCGTTTGCAGTTCCGGTGAATTCTCTGCGGTCGCTCCAATAAAAAAGCCAAAGTTCACATAAGACTTTTGGGCTGCTCTTGTCAGTTTATCGTTCAGAGTGTCCTGATTAATGGTCAGCGGTTTTGTATTGGGCATTTCTAAAAAAGAAGTGACACCCCCACGAGCACAGGCACGGGAAGCGGTCGTCAAATCTTCTTTATGCTCTAATCCAGGTTCACGGAAATGCACTTGAGGATCAATGACACCAGGTAACAGGGTCATGTTGTTAGCCTCAATGACCGTATCAGCCACTCGATCGATCTCTAGGGTAATATCTGGGCCAATTTGACTAATTAAACCGCCCTCAATCCACACATCAGCAGATTGAAATTGTCCATCGGGGAGTAAAACCCTCGCGTTACGAATCAATAGCGTAGTGGTGGGGGTGGATGAGAGCATATGAAACCAAGAAAATCTATTTAAGTATAGAAGATTTGGTTGCCCTTGATGGAAGTAGAGATAAATAATGATGTTCTTATTTATCGTGACTGTTATCATGCTAATAATCGTGATGACGTATTCAATAGCCTAGGTGATACACGCCTTAACGAATCAATCATTCTTTATTAATAGATTCAATTCTATTGGCAACCTCACCTTTATCGGACAATGGACAGAAGCGGAGGCAGAAGATTTACCTGAAGTCTAGAATAATTATTTGGACTGTTGTAAATAAGATGTTGGGATATTATTAAATCGAAAATATCCTAGATATCCCCAAACATCACCCACCCATCGGATAGTTCTCCAGCGCGATCTTCAAATAATGTCCGGTATAAGACTCCTTCACCTTCGCAACCTGGTCAGGAGTCCCCGCTGCAATCACATGGCCACCCCGATCGCCACCTTCTGGCCCCAAATCAATCACCCAATCACTACAACGAATTACATCCAAATTATGTTCAATCATCAACACCGAATTTCCCTTATCCACCAATCGCTGAACCACATCCAACAACTTATGCACATCATAAAATGACAATCCCGTCGTCGGTTCATCAATCAAATACAAGGTTTTCCCCGTCGCACGGCGAGACAATTCTGAGGCAAGTTTGACCCGCTGAGCTTCGCCCCCAGAGAGCGTTGGTGCAGGCTGGCCAATTTTCATATACCCAAGGCCAACATCAAACAATGTTTTCAATCGAACATGCGCTTGAGGAATATTTTGAAAGAAGTCACAAGCCACTTCCACCGTCATATCTAATACATCAGCGATCGATTTTTCTTTAAATTTCACCTGCAATGTTTCGCGGTTATATCGTTTGCCTTTGCAGACTTCACATTGCACGTACACATCCGGCAGAAAGTTCATTTCAATTACATTTACGCCTTGTCCCGCACAAGATTCACAGCGTCCACCTTTGACATTAAACGAGAACTGGCCCGGTTTATATCCCCGTGCTTTGGCCTCGATCGTGGTTGAAAACACCTCACGAATCACATCAAAAATTCCAGTATAAGTGGCGGGATTCGATCGGGGAGTTCGACCGATCGGGGATTGATCAATTACGATCGCTTTATCTAATGTATCTAAACCAATGATTTGATCAACGGCTTTTGGGAAGGGCACCTTACGACCAAAATGATGCTGAATTGCAGGATGAAGTAACTCATTGACTAAGGTGGATTTGCCCGATCCAGAAACCCCCGTAATACAAACTAACTCACCCAGTGGAATATCAACATCAATGCCTTGAAGATTGTTTCGATAAGCATTTTTCACGGAAATCGATCGGCCATTTCCCTCGCGTCGTTTGGCTGGAGTATCAATCTTCAATCGTCCAGATAAATACGCTCCCGTCAGCGATTCTTCAGCAGCCAAAAGATTCTGCAAACTTCCCTGCGAAACAATCCGGCCCCCATGTACGCCCGCTCCGGGACCAATATCCACAATGAAATCCGCCGCTCGCATGGTCTCTTCATCATGCTCCACCACCACCAAAGTATTGCCTAAATCTCGCAATTTCGTCAGCGTCCCGAGCAATCGCGTGTTATCCCGTTGATGCAATCCAATACTCGGTTCATCCAACACATACAAAACCCCCGTCAAACCCGACCCAATCTGCGTCGCCAATCGAATTCGTTGAGCCTCACCGCCAGAAAGCGTCATCGCCGGACGATCGAGCGTTAGGTAATCTAATCCGACATCTAGCAAAAAGCTCAGTCGTGCTTTGATTTCTTTTAAAACCAAATCTGCAATCTTGGCCTGTTTTGGAGTCAGATTCATCTCGCCAATTTGAGTCAAGCAATCCCGGATTGAAACACTCGTTAAATCTTGAATGCGAAACTGCCCAACTTGAACGGCCAAAGATTCAGGTTTGAGACGAAATCCATTACAAGATTCACAGGGTTGATCAATGAGATATTGTTCAAGTTTTTGCTTTTGTAAATCAGATGAGGCTTCTTGATACTGTCGCTCCAGCATCGGCAATGCCCCTTCATAGCGGCGGTTGTAGCCTTTGGTATCTCGATAGCGGGAATCGGTTTCAATCCAAATCGGTTCTGGAGAACCATACAAAACAATCTCTTTTTGATCGTCACGCAGCTTTTCCCAAGGCGTTTTAATATCAAAACTATAGGCTTCTGCAACACTACACAACAATGATAAATAGTAAGTATTGTCTTTGTCAGACCAAGGTGCGATCGCGGCATATACCGGAAGCACAGGATTTGGAATGATTAGATCTGGTGAAAACTTACGAAGACTTCCCAAACCATGACAATCGGGACAAGCACCATAGGGAGAATTGAATGAAAACAATCGCGGTGACAATTCATCCATCACGGCCCCGTGTTCTGGGCAAGCGAAGTTCTCGGAAAATACAAGATCCGCAATTTTTTCCACTACTTCCTGGCTTGGATCTTGTTCTCCCGATTCACCCTCTTTAGGTTCAGGATGCACAATGCTGATTATTGCGATGCCATTGGAATGCTTCAAACAAGTAGTCAATGAATCAACCAAACGCTCCTGCATGTCATCTTTTTTCACCAACCGATCGACCACAATTTCAATGTCGTGAAACTTGTTCTTATCGAGTTCGATCGAATCATTCAACTCACGGACTTCACCATCAATCCGCACCCGCGCAAATCCTTCAGCCGCAATGCTAGAGATTGTTTTTTTATGCGTCCCTTTTTTACCCCGAACCACAGGCGCAAGGACTTGGAAACGGGTTTTATCTGGTAGTTCCATGATCTTGTCGCACATTTGATCGATCGCTTGGGGCGCAATGGCTCGATCGCATTCTGGGCAACGAGGTTCACCCGCACGGCCAAACAACAGACGTAAATAGTCGTAAATTTCGGTGACGGTGCCGACGGTGGAGCGTGGATTATGGGAGGTGGATTTTTGATCGATGGAGATGGCCGGACTTAATCCTTCGATCGCATCCACATCCGGCTTGTCCACCTGACCGAGAAATTGCCGTGCATAGGCGCTCAGAGACTCAACATAACGGCGCTGTCCTTCCGCAAAAATAGTATCAAAGGCCAAGGACGATTTACCCGAACCAGACACGCCTGTGAAGACGATCATTTTGTCGCGGGGAATTTCGAGATCAATATTTTTGAGGTTATGTTGTCTCGCACCGCGAATCCGAATGGTATTAGCAGGATTATGACGAGATCCGGTGACGGAGGGGGTAATCGCATCTATGGGACGATCGCTCAAAACGTCAGCCGCATCGTTTGTGGAGGATTTGCTAGAACGTTTTGCCATTTCGGAACAATTGAAAAAAGGGTTTATTGATTCTAACGCCCTAACTTGACCCATGGGGATGAATCGCTGAAAAGATCGAATAATTCACCCTAGAACGTCCCACAATTTATTAACTTTGATCAGCGCTAATTGGATTGTCCGATCGCTCAGATCTCGCTTTACAAGGATTTCCCCAACAGATTTGATCACTAGCCAATGATTTTAAAACCGTACTTCTCGTCCCGACCACAGTATTCGACCCGATCGTCACGTCTGGCCCAATGAAGCAATCCGCTGCAATCCAAGCACCATTACCAATTTGAATTACACCCGTTTTTAAGTCAAAGCTAGACATCCGAAAATCATGGCTTCCGGTGCAAAGATAGCTCTTCTGAGAAATAACCGCGTGATCCCCAACCACAATCCGATCGAGGCTATAAAAAACAACATCATCTCCAATCCAGCTCCAGTCCCCAATCTCAACTTTCCATGGATACGTAAACCGTGCGGTTGGGCGAATAATTACGCCGTCCCCAATTTTCGCACCAAACCATCGCAAGACCTTGGCCCGCACCCCACTCATAGAATGTAGCGTCAACGGAAATACGATCGCCTGCACCAACCACCACAGCAGAATAAATCCACCCGATCGTCCCCGATCGAAATCAGATTGGTCATAACTCCTCAGATCAAACCGTGGTGTTGCATCTAGTTTGAACTCATTCTCAAATTCTGCATCGAACTCGATATAGGGTGCAAGATCGATCGGTTGTGGGCGCAGGGACGATCGCATAATGATTAACCCTCAGTTTGAGCAACAGCGGTTTGGGCAGCAGTCTGAGCAGCGTTGAGAGTGGTCATCCGATCGTCCAAAATTACCTGTTGATTTAGAACGCCATTAAATTGCTCAATTTCCAAAAGTTTCACACCAATATTGAACTCATATTGACTCAGCAAGCGACCATAGGTGTAACCTGCTTTTCCATCAAGGAAGCCTAAACGTAGGAAGTAAAACAAAATAAATCGTAGCGAGGGCTTAAAGGGCAAACGCACCCAAATCCGTTTTAAAAATCGTTTACGTTGGACGTTATCGCCAAAAAGATTAGCGCCAATGGTGCCATCGTTACCTTTTCTCTGAAGGATATTGTGATAAACCTGTGCTTCCCAATTTGAATAACGATTATGGCGTTCTAGCCATTGATAAATATCACGAAAATCAATATGCAGCATATCTTCTTTAAGGTAGCCCACTTTCCCCTCTAAGATGACATGTTCATGGACTTCATTGTCGCCCGTATTGTGCATTCCTTCAGTTCCAAGGTTTTCATAGCGCCCGACTTGATGCTTAAACAACCGCAGATTCCAGTCAGGATATTTCCCCCCAAACCGAATCCATTTTCCTAGAAAAAATACCTTTCGATTTAGATAATATCCTTGAAATTCAGGATTTTTAATAGCAATTTCAATCTCGTCCCAAAGTTCAGGCGTAATGCGTTCATCACAATCTACAATCAAGACCCATTCATTACGAAAAGGAAGATTATCTAGAGACCAGTTCTTCTTCTTAGGATGGCGACCATTGAACTTAAATTGCACAACCGTTGCGCCATATTGTTCTGAAATTTCGATACTACGATCGCTACTTTGTGAATCCACTACAAATACTTCATCTGCACGAGAGACACTCTCTAAACAAGCTGAAAGATTTGCTTCTTCGTTGCGAGCTGGAATAAGAATAGAGACGGGAAGTTTTGAAGGCATGGTGGATTTCATAGGTAAAAGAAAGCGCTAAGTCTGGCAATAAGGGATAATTCACTGATATAAAAGAAAGTCAATTATTTTAATAAACCTTGTTTTACATTAGTTTTTTTACAGTGTTTTTTACATTGTTAGGGTAAGTATTCCCCACTGATGCCTTGAAGTCGCGATCGAGTTAACTTCTAGATTCTTCTGGACGAAGTGTGTAAACTGGACGCTTACTAGTGGATGCCACCGCGTAAAAGAGTTTTTCGTATTGCGTTAGAGCTTGCTCAAAGGAATAACGTTCCAATGCATATTGACGGCCTTGGTATCCATAGCGATCGGCGAGTTCAGGATCCTTTGCAAGCTTCAAAATTGCATCGGCGAGAGCTTCAGGATTTTCCGGGGCGACAACTATTCCACCCCGACTCTTTTCGATCGCTTTAGCCGCACTGCCCGTACTGGGAACCGAGGCTACTATTGGCCGACCACTGGACAATAAGACTTGGGTTTTTGATGGCATATTGAACGACACCACATTGTGTTTTTGCACAATTAGGCCAACGTCAGCCGCCGCTAGCATTTCGGGCAGCTTTTCGCGGGGTTGGAATGGCAAGAGATGAACGTTGGTGGCTCCGCAAGTGGTGCAGTAATCTTTGAGTTTTGCGATTGCGCTGGGTTCTCCAACAATGACGAAGGCGATGTCGGGATTATCAGACAGGCGGGTGGCGGCTTCGACTACGGTTTCCAGACCTTGGGTTAGCGCGATGTTGCCGGAGTACATTACGACAAATTTTCCCTCAAGTCCAT
This sequence comes from Synechococcales cyanobacterium, assembly GCA_043739045.1. Lineage (GTDB taxonomy): Bacteria > Cyanobacteriota > Cyanobacteriia > Leptolyngbyales > Leptolyngbyaceae > JAAFJU01. Next base: position 5,330 of record JAYUEW010000084.1, on the reverse strand, counting down.
GGGCTTTGCGGAAGGCATTGTCTTCCTTGGGAAGGGGGCGGATAAATTGCGTATTTACCCAGTTGGGGATACAGGTGATTTTGCTGGCGGGAACGCCTTTATTGACGAGATTATCCACGAAGCCATCGGCAATGACGCTAATGGTGTGGGCGGTACGATAGGAGAAACGCTCTAGACCTTCTAGGATCCGAATCATCGTTTTACTTTTGAGCAATCCCACATGAATGGCGGCTTCAGGGAGAATATCTTGCACATTCAGCACGATCGGGCAGTTGTAGATTAAGCCGAGTAGTGAAGCTGGGAGACATACGGGTAGCGGGGGGACTGTCAACAGAATCACATCGGGTCGCCATCCGCGTAGGGCCTGGAAAAAGCTGGAGACCACAAAACTTCCATCTAGCAGAAGCCGATCGATTAGGCTGGGATTCTGTTTGACCCAGATAAAACTGCGCTGAATGATAACGCCGTTGCGAGTTTCGGTGAGGTAGAGTTTACCTTTGTAATCGTCGTAGACTTGTCGTTGAGGATAATTTGGCATTCCAGTTACGACCCGGACTTCGTGTCCTTGGCGAACTAGTCCTTCAGCCAGTTCGGTCATCAAGGGTGCGATGCCGATCGGTTCGGGATAATAGTTGTAGGAATAAATCAAAACTCGCATAGGGACAAAGCGCAGAGTTACAGGGTTCCTTTAGTGTAGGCATTTGGGTTTTTAATGGTCCTCTGTGCATTTACGGGCATTAGCGAGAGAAAATAAAGGCTTCCTACGTTAATTGGCTGAGTGATAGATCGTGTTTTAGAGTGAGATTTGTCATTTTTTGACTGTGCGATCGGCCCTAAATCCTTTCTAAGAGAGGATTAGAACGATCGCTCATGAATCCGAGGCCAAAGATAGCAATATTCATGGTGCTTGTGCTTTAAGTATGAGGATTAGGTATGAAGGTGTTACCTCCGAGGATTAAGTGCAGGCGTTGGGGCGGCAGCAGTTAATGTCTCAAATGGGATGGCAGTTAGAGGATAGCCAGAATTTCGTTGTATTTTTCGGCTGTCATTCGCAACGATGCCTAAAACTCGACTCGGAATCATCTGAAGGGTTTCGATGGCTTGAGCTACGGCATCCTGTTTCGTTTTTTTAATTCGCGTTACTAGCAGTAGTCCATCGGCATGGGACGCAACGAGTAAGGCATCAGACAAGGTTCCGATCGGAGGAGTATCGTAAATGACGAGATCGTAGTCCTCAGTGAAGCGGCCCATGATTTGTTGCATTCGCTGGGAGGCAAGCAGGGGAATAGGATCGCTGGCGGAGGGTCCGGCGGTGAGGATATGGATATTAGGATTGATGGGCCAGGGTTGAATAAATCCGCTTACATCTAGGTTGCTTTGTAATGCGTTGCTGAGACCCTGTTGGTTCGATAGGCCGAGGCGATAATGTTGCTGGGGGCGACGGAGTTCTGCATCGACTAATAGGACGCGCTGTCCCATGGAAGCCGCTGCTCGTGCAAGATAGAGGGCGACGGTGGATTTGCCATCTCCAGCCATGGCCGAGGTGATGACGATCGATTTGACTGGGGTTTGGGCATTGGTGAGGCGGAGGTTAGTACTGAGTAGACGGAAGGCTTCGAGAAAGGGAATGGTGCCTAGTTTGGAGAATGTTCCGGAGCGAGACGACTCATGGTGGTTACTGTTGCGATTACTGAGGTTACGTTCAATTTGCGTTAATTCTCGGTTGTAGGGAATTATACCGAGAAGGGGATATTTGCTGGCTTTTTTGATTTCGTCGGAGGTGTAGAAGACGTTGATGGCCCGATCGATTAGAAGTGCGGCAGCAATCCCAGACAAGAGTCCCAAAATAGTTCCTATAAGCGCATTGGACTTCAAGCTGGTGAGTTCGGGCTTGCTGGGCGGCGAGATGGCTTGCCACGGGGTGACTTGTTCGCCAATGTTGATTTGAAGCGTAGACTTTTTGGCGAGAAACTGATTGAGGTTATCCGTAGCAATTTGCAATTCACCTTGAATCGCTGTGTACTCGCGGGCTACACGAGAGAGATCTCTCATGCGATCGCTCAATCCCTGTTCTGTAGTGTTCAGAGCTGCTTCTTTAGCTTGGAGATCGCGGACTTGGCTGCCCACTTCATCTTTGGCCCGAGTTGATTCTCGTTCCATGAGAGATAGAATACGTGCGCGTTCATCACGAAGGATCGTCATATCTTCGCTATTTGGAAGATAGATAGCGCCATCCTGAGCAATTTTGCCATCAACGACTAGGAGTTGGTCGAGGAGCTTTTGATAGCCTTGGCTCTGGCGGAGGGCGGCTCCTGCTGTGCGTTCTCCTCGGTTGGCATCAATTTCACGTTGGAGATCGCCGTAAAGTGCAGTGGCTTGTTTGAGCTGAACGGTGTTGTCGAGGCGCTGTTTGCGGAAGTTGGAAAGCTGGTCGGAGATTTCGCGGTTTTGGGATTCGGGGTCGAAAAAGGTGTTCTCCTGACGAAAGGTTTGGAGCCGCTGCTGGAGCAATCGGACTTTACCTTGGAGTTCAGGCAGTTGCTTATCAATAAAGTCGAGTCCTTGAGTGGTCTCAGCGCGTCGTTCTTCAAGGGAATATTTGACATACCGATCGCTCAACGCTTGGAGGACTGATGTGACCCTATTGGGATCGCTGTCTGTGTAACGTACCACCACAATTTCAGTGTCAGGAACCGCTTTAACATCAATTTGTTTGACGAGTTTATCGTATTTAAGATCTGGATACTCGGTCAGAAGCTCTTTGTGCACAGGTTCCAATACGGCCAAGCTATAAAGTAACCGAGCTTTGGTAGGATCCAGTCCTCGACTTGTTCCTGGGCCAGTCGCGGGAGTGCTGCCACCAGACACATCGACAGATTGCTTCAGCGATGATACAACTTGACCTTCTGCTGTCAGTGGCTTAGTAAGTAGTTGAAAATCGCCTTCATAATTGGGTTTTTTGATGCCCACGATTCCCCCTAGGGTGCCGCCGATAATGGCACAGCCCACCACGACCAAACCCCGCCTCCGAAAAATAGAGAAAATGTTCCCAAAATCAAGGGCATCGTCATTAGACTGACCATTGAAGAGGGGCATCCATTGAGGGCGATTGGTGGGGGTTCCGGGTTCCATAGGATCTACTTATTGGATTTTACTGGGTGGATTTTACGCTTCGACGATGAGAGCAAATTATTGAGGACAATATGAGGCCATAAGCTAGCGGAGGAAAATAGCGCGGAAAACCGAGATAATTCCGCCAAGTGGAGTAGAAATTTGGTCTGAGTCGCCAAATATAGACAAACCCGATCGTCGCACTACGATAACATCTTCATTCTGAAGCGTTGGATTGCTTTCATCGTTTATCGCAGCGGCAAAGTTGACTGGAACATCCCGTTTCAAAATACTACCGTCTGGGTTAAGTCGAATGAATTCAACGGTTTTTCGATCGGCACGGCGGTTAAATCCTCCGGCTGCAACAATAGCTCTGGTTAAGGGGACATTAGGAGGTAATTCTAGTAATCCTGGTTTTTCGATTTCACCAATTACATTGACCCGAATCCGATCGGGGGAGAAGGTGGAGCTGGCGATCGTACTGGCTTCGACACGATCGCGGCTGGTGACAGTTGGAACTACAATCGTGTCGCGGTCTTGCAAGATCAAATCTTGTTTTTGATCGCCATCTTTAAGCAATGCCCAGAGATCTACGTTGAGGATTTGTTCGGTGCCGCTTTGAGTAATACGGCGAACTTGGATGGCTCGAATATTTGCCATCGCCTTGATGCCTCCCGCACTTTGTAATGCACGGGTTAGGGTCGGGAAGATGCGTGCTTGGTTGAAGCTGTCGCGAGCTTGTCCTGGATTTCCAGCTAGGGGCACGGTGACGCTACTTTCGACGGTGTGTGTGCCGGGCCGATAGACTTCGCCGATGACAGTAATGTTGAGGGGCTGAACTTTTTCGGCGGAGAAACTGGTGGTGGCTAATTGGTAGGATTCATTCAAATCTAGAGACTTCGCTGTAGGGACAAAAATGGTGTCGCCGTCTCGCAGAATTGCATCTTGACGGTTGTCACCATTGCGTAGGAAGTCCCACAGATTAACGTTGATATTGCGAACAGTACCGCCCCGTTGGATGCGCCGAATTTGAACTTGATTCAGGTCTGCGGCTTGGGTGATGCCTCCTGCGATTTTTAGGGCGCGGGTGACGGTTGGAAACTGGGTGGGTAAGGAGTTATTTTCTGGTCCAGCACCTGTGAGATCATAAGATCCTCGACGGCTCACTTCACCCGTGATCGCGACTTTGATGGGGCGGGGGGCGACTAATGTGAGGGTGACGACGGGATAACGTAGAAGTTTTCCATACATCGCGCTGGCGGCGGCGGTGGCTTCAGCGATCGTCATTCCTTGTACGGATAATCGCCCAATTTGAACAAAGCTCAAGGTGCCATCCACCAAAACTTGGGTATCCAGGGTGTACTGAGGTGCTTTTAAGACATCGACTTTTATTCGATCGCCAGGCCCGAGGGTATAGTCTTGCTGTTCCATGGCGGTGATGGGGATACTGTCAAAAGCATTGTCAAAAGTTGAAGGAGGAAATGGACTAGGGGTTGCAGCGATCGTCGGCATCATCCATCCGCCACTCAAGCCTAATGTCATTAAAGTCATAGAGCTGAACTTCATCAAACGCCTGAGCGGTCGATCGCTAGTTTTGGATAACGAACAGGAACGGTGAAAATTTGTGGGAATGGAAGAACGCTGATTCATAGGTCGGAAAATTTAGAATCTAATTTAACTGTAAATGTAGTGGATGAATTTATACCTTGCCTTTAACCTAAGACCTCATTTAGTTTGCCTAAATTTTAAGTTGCCTAGATTTAGAAATAGGATTAAGCAACTGAATGACGATCGGTAAAAGCCCAAACCCAAAACAAGTGATGCCAATCCATATTGGTTGCAGGGAAAATGGAGCAAGTAGTAGAGTGATGATGAGACTGAATACTACGATCGTTATCCCTGCTCCTAGACCGTAAATGAGTCTTAATTTGTTCCGGGTTCCGGGTTTTGTTAATGTGAGAATGCGTCCGAGTAGAATACCTAAGGGCACAAACCAAACTAAATAGAATGTCCAAGGGTAAGAATTCAATGCCTTTGGACCTGTGGGAAGTCCTTGTCCCCGAATAGTTGGGAAAATAAGATGGAAGAAGGTTACTTCAGGGCGTAGGTCAACGTAACTAGGTTGGGTCTGGTCTAGGTGTAGGGAGATAGTTGCGTTTTGATAGGTGAGGATGGCGCGATGTAATCGGTTTAACTCTAGTTTTTTTTCTGATCCGATG
>JAYUEW010000083.1:0-4392 GCA_043739045.1 Synechococcales cyanobacterium | reverse complement strand
TAATTTGCGGGTGCAATATTGGACAAGTCGGGGCTTTGGGATTTTGGATGTGAACTATGGCGGAAGTACGGGCTATGGTCGAGCGTATCGTCAGCGACTCGATGGCAATTGGGGCATTGTGGATGTAGCCGATTGTGCGAATGGGGCGAAATATTTGGCGGACCAAGGCCGAGTAGATGGCGATCGGTTGGTGATTAATGGCAGTAGTGCAGGAGGCTATACAACCTTAGCAGCGCTGGCCTCTACGGATGTATTTAAAGCGGGAGCCAGCTACTACGGCGTAAGCGATTTGACGGTATTGGCAGAAGATACTCACAAGTTTGAATCGCGTTATCTAGATAGTCTAATTGGGGCATATCCGGCCCAGGCTGATGTATACAAGAGTCGATCGCCGATCAATGCGATCGACCAACTGTCTTGCCCAATTATTTTTTTCCAGGGTGATGAAGATAAAATTGTTCCGCCTAATCAAGCAGAATTAATGGTGAATGCGTTGAAGGAGAAGGGTTTGCCTGTGGCGTATTTATTGTTTGAGGGAGAGCAGCATGGCTTCCGAAAGGCAGAAAATATCAGACGATCGATCGATGGGGAGTTTTATTTTTATTCCCGTGTGTTTGGGTTTGTGCCCGCAGAAGAGTTACCGGAGATTCCGATCGCGAACCTTTAAAGAAAATTAAGCCGTCAAAATAGATAGCGAAATCAGCAAAGGACAGAGAATTGTTTTCTGCCCTTGCTAAACGAAGGATTATCTGTGATTATACATAAGGCTTAAAAAGCACGGATGACTGGCGCAATCGGTAGCGCATCGGACTCTTAATCCGCTGGTTCTGGGTTCGAGTCCCAGGTCATCCATCAAAGTAATTCTAAATTTATTGATCTTAGGATTGTTAACTTTAGAGTTATTGACATTAGATTTTCGATCGGGTGTAGGTCTGTGCATTTATTGATTCCTTCGGCGGGTTCGGGGCGGCGGATGGCCAGCGATCGCAACAAAATGTTGTTGGTAGTGAATGGTCGTTCTATTTTGGCTTGGACCTTGTTGATAGCGGAACGATCGCAGCGTATTCAATGGATTGGAATTGTTGGACAGCCCCATGATTTTGAAGATTTTCAGACCATTGTTGATTCACTAGCCCTAACTAAACCTGTTGTATTGATTGCTGGCGGGGATACTCGTCAAGCCTCGGTATATAACGGTCTGAAGGCGCTGCCGGGTGACGCAGTTCAGGTGTTGATTCATGATGGAGCACGATGTTTAGCGACCCCTGACTTGTTCGATCGGTGTGCGGCGGCGCTTCAAACAGTTGATGGGTTGATTGCGGCCATTTCGGTGAAAGATACAATTAAAGTAGTTGACGAAAATCGATTGATTGTAGAGACTCCCGATCGGGCGAATCTCTGGGCAGCACAGACTCCACAAGGATTTCAAGTTGAATTATTGAAAAAGTGTCATGCTGAAGCAGAAGCAAAGGGTTGGAGTGTGACCGATGATGCGGCGTTGTTTGAAAAATGTGGATTGCCCGTTCACATTGTATTAGGTGAAGAAACGAATCTAAAAGTGACAACCCCAGTCGATTTGACAATAGCGGCCTTCATTTTGAGCGATCGTTAAATGCAAATTATGGAGGGAGGATACATTGATCCCGATCCTGGTACCTACATTCTCAGGAGTAGTCATCCTCAATTTAGATCCAAAGGAACGAAAAAATAACACCATCTAGTTAGGAGTCAGATGGTCAGATCCTAACTAGATGGTGTTATCCCTTCACCCGATTTTTGACATAGCGCTTAAAGAACCCAAACGCCATATCCCAAGCTTCGCTCGCAGCTGATTCGTTGTAAGTCGATCGGGCTTCGTTCATAAAGCCATGCTGTGTATTCGGAGTCACGGATAAAATGTATCGCTTACGCGCATCCGTCATCGCCTGTGCAATTCTGGCATGTTCCGCGCCATTGATATATTCGTCCTCAGCACTGTAAATAAACAGAATTGGTGCCTTAATCTTCGAGACTAACGGCAACAATGAAGCCCGACCCGACGGATCTGGAGCAGGCGCAATGCCGCCACCGTAGAAACAAACTGCACTCTGGATTCGATCCGCAAACATCGCGCTAATTAAAAATGAATAGCGTCCGCCCATGCAGAAGCCTATTGTCCCCACAGCATCCGATCGCATCTCTGGCTGCTTTGCAACAAAATCTAAGGTTTGCCCAAATTGCTTAACGACAATCTCATCTTTAAGGGTCTTTAGCTTAGCGACCGCATCGCCAACTTTGTCATAACTGAAGGTAGCCCCATCATAAATATCAGGTGCGATCGCCGCATAACCATAGCTTGCATACAAATCGCATACGCCCTTAATTTGGTTATTCAACCCAAAGGCTTCCATAATCACCAACACCGTTGGAAATGGCGCTTTGCCTTCCTTGGGTGTCACAACATAGCCCTTCAGAGAACCCGCGATCGTGACCATTTTGCCCCGTAGCATCGCAGGATCCGACTTCGGCATCATGGGTTTTGGCGAGGCTGGTTTTGGCGAGGCTGTGGGTGAAATCGTTGTCTGTGGGATTTCGCCCTTAAGTTTTGACTCTGCCATCGAAGGACTGGCGGCTTTCGCGATCGCGCCACCTGCTAGCAGTCCGGTCCCAAGCAATATATTGCGTCGTTTCATTCCAGCGTCTCCTCTTCTCATCATTAAGATTATTGATCATACTCAATGAGCAAGAGGATGGGTTATAGTTAATTAACAAATGTTACGAAATGTAAATACCTTTAGCACAACTCTAATCTGCTATGTTCAACTCACCGATTCCAACGGATCCAGATCTCCTAAAAACGCTTTTAGATCCCCTCCTAGAGGATTTTCAGTACTGGTTTGAGCGATCGCACACCCTGCTCGAAAATGAGCATATGGAATTCATGGAGCCTGGAGAGCAGCAGGATCTTCTCAACAGAGTGATGGAAATGCAGCGATCCGTGAGTGCGATGCAGTCGCTCGTAAGTGCAACCAACGGTCAGGCGGGGGTAGACATGAAGGTTTTGATGGATTGGCATCGATTGGTGCATGAATGTTGGGGAGTCAGCATGAAGCATCGTCAGTCCAAAGAGCACAGCGATTAGAACCTAAAGAAATATAAGAATGTTTGAGCTGAAAAGTAGCAAGCTTAAGTGGGACGATATTTTCTTAAATTTTTCGCAAAGATTTTAAAAATCTGCCACACTAGAAAAACAAATGTAAGTTAAAAGAGGATGTTAGGTTTCATGTCTATGTGGCTCCAAATACTCTACATGTTGGCATTTGTAGGGATTGCGTTCTTAGCGATCGGCAATCTGATTCGTAGTATTTTAACGTTGGGAGTTGAGTCTACTCGTCCTGTCGTTCCTAAGGGAATGCGAATGGGAGGTGGGATGAGACAGTCGCCGCAGCATCCTGAAATGTTGGATGATAATGGTCAGGTAATTAATGAACCGCTGTTGGTCATGAGATCTATGAGTGTGGAAGATGCTCGTGAACGCTTAGATGCGATTTACCGATCGTCTCCGGGTGGGGAATCTGGTTCCCCTGATACAGACAGCAATTGATAGCATTGGGGTAGCTGCAATTCTTTACCGCCGCTCACTGCTATGACTCAGCCAACTCCCGGCCAGCGCTCAGGTTTTTCCATAAAGCTTCCGACCATCAAGTTGCCGCCGGTTAGTTTCCAAGATTTGAAGCTACCCGAACTAAATCTGTCAGGTGTCAAAATTCCTGGATCAGACTGGTTTCGGGTGGATGAGGTGAAGCTACGGGAAATTTTGCAGAAGGTCCGATCGGACTTGCCGACAACAGAAGCGATTTTGATTGGCAAACCTCAATCGGGAAAAAGTTCGATCGTCCGAGGTTTAACGGGCGTATCTAGCGACATCATTGGCCCTGGTTTTCGGCCACATACCCAACATACGGAACGTTATGCCTATCCCAATGATGATTTGCCACTCTTGCAATTTGTCGATACAGTCGGCTTGGGAGATGGCCAACAGGAGACCGGAATAGTCGCACAAGAACTTGCGGAAATTTTAAGTCAATCACAGACGGCTCGCTTAGTTATTTGGACGGTCAAAATAACGGATTTTGCGACGGCTTCACTCAAACAAATTGCCCAAGATCTGCGATCCCGTTATCCTCAAGTGCCTTGTCTATTAGCGATTACTTGTTTGCATGAATTGTATTCCCAATCCTCCGATCATCCGGAATATCCGCCCACGGGTGAGGTAATCGATCGAGCTGTTCAACAAATTAAACAAGATTTTGCCGGTTTGTATGATGACGTAGTTTTGATTGATTTCACCTTAGAGGAAGATGAATTCTCGCCATTGTTTTATGGTTTGGATGCATTCAGTCGGGCGATCGG
>JAYUEW010000082.1:0-5285 GCA_043739045.1 Synechococcales cyanobacterium | reverse complement strand
CTTGGTTCCAAGGTTTTCTTGAACGATCGGTCCGATCGGAATGTGGGGGGCGATCGGGGCTGAGAGTTGGGTTTCATCAATCATCTTGCAAAGCAGACGGGTTTCATCAATCCAGCGATAGGGTGTCCCATAGGCAGCATTCAAAATAGGAGCAGTAACTTGTCTCGCCTGTTTGGTTTCGGCATTCAAAACCCACAGTTCTAATCCATTCGGTTTAATCCAAGTAAAGGCCAAAAGATTACCAGAATCAGACCATTTAAAATTAGTTAACTTCGCATCATGCGGCAAATCTATCGTAGTTCTATTTTTTCTATCATTCAGTAATTCCCCAACTGCAATTTTAGTATAAGGATTACTGAGGGCACTCGTTCGTGTTTTAGGATTAATCCGAAAGCCAGCAATACCCAGTTCAGGTTCTGCCAAGGCCTCGATCGGAACCAATTCAGTTCTCCAAAATTCCACAAGCCAGCGGTGATTCGGAGAGATAGAAACGGCTGGAGATCCAGGATTGTCGAGGATTTCAGCGATCGGGCTGGGCGGATTTTGCCAAGTGGTCGGGATAACCTGGGGGCGATCGGAAGCCATCGGGTGATGCTGCATAGGAAAAGGGTACGCTAGAAGAATGTCTTATCTAGCGTAACGCAGATTAATTCTAAACTTAGAATTTCCTATTGCATCCGATCGATCGTCCGATATTGAATTGCTTCTGCCACATGGGGAATCCCAATTTCTGCATCACCATTTAAATCTGCGATCGTGCGAGATACTTTTAAAATACGATCGCTTCCCCGCATAGATAAACCTAATTTTTTAATTGCATTTTCCAACAATGTTCGCGTGCCATCATTGAGTTTGCACCATTCGCGCATGTGTTTACTTTGCATTTCAGCATTACAACGCAGATTTGTATCTTTGAATCGGTGTTGCGATCGGCCTCTAGCACCCTGAACACGAGCATATACAGAACTTGATTCTTCACCAACAGTTTCTTGAACAATTTCTTCGGGTTTCAATCGATTGACCCGAACTTGTAAATCAATTCGATCCATCAACGGACCGGAGAGCTTTGCCCAATACTTTTCGCGGACGATTGGAGAACAGGTACAAGGTTGAATTGGATCGCCGTAATAGCCACAGGGGCAGGGATTCGTGCTGGCAACTAATGTGAATTGAGCTGGAAATGACACCGATTGTCGGGTGCGAGAAATGGTGACATGACCATCCTCCAATGGTTGTCGTAAGAACTCTAAAACATCCCGTTTGAATTCAGTCAATTCATCTAAAAACAAAATCCCACGATGTGACAATGAAATCTCACCCGGACGGGGAAAACTGCCACCACCCACCAATGCGGGACCGGATGCAGAATGGTGTGGACTGCGAAATGGTCGTGTCGCAACGATCGAACCCTTATTTTTCAACAACCCCGCCACTGAATGAATCTGCGTCACCTCTAATGCTTCTTCAAAACTCATCTCCGGCATAATCGACGGCAATCGTCTCGCCAACATTGTTTTTCCACTTCCCGGCGGTCCCACAAAAATCAAATTATGCCCACCCGCTGCCGAAATCTCTAATGCTCGTCTTGCATGGGCTTGTCCTTTCACATCTCGCAAATCAAACTCAATATGTCGGCCTTGAGTCAGTTCCGCCATTCCATCCACTTCGGCTGGAAGCACTGATTCTGGAGCATTCAAAAACGCCGACACTTCCGATAAATGTTTAAACCCATATACATTCACGCCCTTCACCACCGCTGCCTCACGCACATTGTCGGCAGGAATTACTAGATTTTTAATCCCCAATGATTCAGCCGCCGCCGCGATCGCCAACACCCCCGCCACAGCCCGCAACGTTCCATCAAGCGACAATTCGCCCAAAAACAAAGTATCGTCCAACCCTTCGATCGGAATCTGCTCGGATGATGCCAAGACTCCGACCGCGATCGGCAAATCATAAATCGGCCCTTCTTTTCGCAAATCTGCCGGAGTCAAATTAATAACAATTCGCCGCATTGGAAAACTAAAACCAGAATTTTTAATCGCCGTTTTAACTCTTTCCCGACTTTCTTGAACTGCCGTATCGGGTAATCCGACAACGATCGTCGCTGGCATCCCATTAGAAACATCCACCTCCACCCCAACCTTAACCGCATCAATACCAATGAGCGAGGCACTCCAAATTCGGGACAGCATAGACAAAATCCTGATTGTTATAGGGTCTGAGTTTATTTAAGATGCCCGAAATCCGTTTCCCAATAACTCCCCTAAAATAGAGAGGCCCGTTTCAATATTCACACTTCAACATTCTAAATTCTATGACCCTCCCCGACATCAGCGCCGAAGCCAACCCGACCCTTTTCGGCAAAATTCTCCGCAAAGAAATCCCCGTCAACATCGTCTACGAAGATGAACTCTGCCTCGCCTTCCGAGACATCACGCCCCAAGCGCCCACCCACATCCTAATCATCCCTAAAAAACATATCCCAAAACTGGCAGACGCGACCCCCGAAGACCATGCGCTCCTCGGTCATTTACTGATTAAAACCAAAGAAATTGCGACCAGTGAAGGACTCACTAATGGCTATCGCACCGTGATCAACACAGGCGAAGACGGCGGGCAAACCGTGTATCATCTACACATTCATCTCTTGGGTGGCCGATCGCTCTCCTGGCCCCCCGGCTGATTTGTGGTCTGCTTTGGTCCTGTGGTTTTGTTCTCTGGATTTTGTCATGTATACCCGTCCGCTTGCCCGCCTCATCGAACATTTTCAGCATCTACCGGGCGTTGGACCCAAAACTGCTCAACGACTTGCCTTACACATTCTCAAGCGCCCTGAAGCTGAGGTGGCAGCACTTGCTCAAGCGCTAATTGACGCTAAAAAACAAGTCGGAACTTGCTCCGTCTGCGGTCATCTGTCCGCCGATCCATTGTGCGATATTTGCAGTTCTCCAAAGCGGGATAACGGGATTATTTGTGTCGTAAGTGATTCGCGCGATCTAATTGCGCTGGAGAAAACACGGGAATATAAAGGTAAATATCATGTGTTGGGCGGGTTGATTTCGCCGATCGATGGCATTGGGCCTGAACAATTAAACATTAAGTCATTAGTCCAACGGGTTAGCAAACAAGAAGCGCGAGAAGTGATCATGGCGATCGCCCCCAGCGTCGAAGGCGAAACCACCACTCTATACGTCGCGCATTTAATCAAACCCTTTACAAAAGTCACCCGAATCGCCTTTGGGTTGCCTATGGGTGGCGACTTGGAATATGCCGATGAGGTGACATTAGCACGGGCGCTTGAAGGCCGCCGAGAGCTGGAGTAAAAAATCATAAAAAAGCGATCGCAAAGACTTAACTTTGGACGATCGCTTTTAAAATTGAAAATTCTGAACCCTATTTTAGTTTCGCCTTGATAAACGCCAAGATTTGCGCCTGTTGCTTCTTCAGCGCATCGACTTCGGCTTGAAGCTTTGTTACTTTTGCCGTTAGGGCCGTTAGATCTGCGCCTCCGACTGCTGCACCCGTTACCGTTGGAGCGGGACTTGTCGAAGCTGCCACCGCTGGGCGACGCTTTGCCTTAGCCATAGACAGCTTGATGGCTTCGATTAATTGCTTTTGGTCAAAGGGCTTTTGGACAAATTCAAAGTACTCGAACGGCTCTTTGATTTTCTCCGTTACTTCTTCCTTTCGACCTGACATCAACACCAACGGAATCGACTGAAGATCGGCCTGAGCCTGGATTTGTTGGAACACTTCCCAACCGCTCAGACGAGGCAACAGGAAATCCAACATGATCAACGTCGGACGTTCTTGGCGAACTAAGTTGATACCCTGCACACCATCCTTCGCTTCGAGGACTTCAAAGTTACCCTTCGGCAGCATGTCACGGACCATATTTCGGATGACCGCACTGTCGTCGATTACTAAGACTTTATGACTTGCCACAATTCAATTCCCCTTGCGAATGACTGCACTCGGTATATTAGATTCAATACGGTTTAGGCTGAATATCAGCGGAGTTTTGATGACTCCTTCTTCTCCATCACTCATAATAGTCTGAGCACTATAGAGGGATGTCCATCTATTGTGCCCTAATCTCTTCCAGTTCACACCTCTAATTTTGTAACCAAGATGACCACTAGCCAACGATCGGAACTGTTAGCGATGCCGGACTGGTTGAGAGGTCCGACGATCGGCAAGGCCAGCGAAATTTCGGAAGTCCAACGCATTATCAAGCAACGCAATATTCACACTATCTGCGAAGAAGGCCGTTGCCCGAACCGGGGGGAGTGTTACAGCCAACGCACGGCGACTTTTTTGCTGATGGGTCCGACTTGTACAAGAAGCTGCGGGTTTTGCCAAGTCGATAAGGGTCATGCACCGATGCCCTTGGATCCAGATGAGCCGAAGAAGGTGGCAGAGTCGGTGGCGTTGTTGGGCTTAAAATATGTGGTTCTGACTTCGGTAACGCGGGACGATATTCCTGACGGCGGGGCGAGTTGGTTTGCGGACACGATGCGCGAAATCCGATCGGCTAATCCATTTACGTTGATTGAAGTGTTAACGCCTGATTTTTGGGGTGGTCGTTTTGATGGGTTAGATCCGGATACATTGCAAACCGATCGGATTCAAACGGTCGTAGATGCAAGTCCGGTTTGCTACAACCACAATATTGAAACGGTGGAGCGATTACAAGGCGTTGTGCGTCGGGGGGCGAAATATGATCGGTCTCTCCAAGTTCTTGCTCAAGTTAAACAAATGGACAGTACGATCGCGACCAAATCGGGCATTATGCTGGGCCATGGTGAGTCGGTTGATGAAGTGGTTCAGACATTGCGGGATTTGAGAGATGTGGATTGCGATCGGGTGACGATCGGGCAATACATGCGGCCATCACTTGACCATCTTCCGGTGCGTAAGTATTGGACTCCGGATGAGTTTGATGACTTGGGAAAAATTGCGACAGAACTTGGGTTTAAACAGGTGCGATCGGGTCCATTGGTGCGTAGTTCATACCATGCAGGTGAGGCTTAGGTTTTGCGGGGATCGATCATAGATGTTGTATGCATCACATTCTTGCTAACCTCGGAACACGAAAACCTCCTTTAAAGTCCATTGGAGACTAATTATGAGATTTTATGGTGAGCAAAAATATGTGATTAAAATCGATGATAGATGGGAATTATTAGATCTGTTGGGAAATAGCGACTAAAATCGCTAAAACCCCTACAGGGAGAGGGTTTCATGGCTTTTAATTGAAAATCCTTGAAACCCTCTCCCAG
>JAYUEW010000081.1:0-4801 GCA_043739045.1 Synechococcales cyanobacterium | reverse complement strand
TTCGTACGCCTTTTTCGTCGTTTCCGCCGGAATTTCGATTTCTAAACCGATTTGGCTGGCGGGCAATTTTTCCTGGGTAACTTTCATCGTGGTAGCTATATATTAACTTTAGATAGTCGGGGATTGCGACTTTTTATCCTATCCCATGTGGGGGACAGGTTGACCGATGTTACTTAAATTAAGAATACTTAGTAAGGATGTTTCTCTAAAGGTTTTGACACAGGTTTTGACGATCGGGACAATCCTTATAAATACCGGAAGCTCTTCCCCTTAGGATTTGTCAAATTTGTCAAATTCTGGATAAAGATCCGTTATACTCAGAAATAAGGAACAGTTAGGGAGCTACTGATAAGTTATTACTTAATAAGCCTTCAGTTTCAGATTAAAATTTTGTTTTCTCGCTTAGAAGATCCCAGCATCGCTTCACGGATCTCAGCGCTCAACCCAATCCAACCGGATGAATGATAGGAGGTTTAGTTTGAGTCAATTGTATCGCGTCGCCATTTTAGGCGCGACTGGTGCGGTGGGAACCGAGTTACTTGAGTTACTTGAGGAACGTAACTTCCCTATTGCTGAGTTGAAGTTACTGGCCTCTCCCCGATCGGCGGGCAGCCAACTTATGTTCAGAGGCCAACCCCTCACCATTGAAGCTGTTACATCGGATTCTTTCAAAGGTGTTGATATTGTTCTCGCATCTGCGGGGGGATCCATCTCTAAGCAGTGGGTGAAGGATATTGTTGCAGCGGGTGCTGTAATGATTGATAATTCTAGTGCTTTTCGGATGGATGCTGAGGTTCCGTTGGTTGTACCGGAAGTTAATCCGATCGCCGCCAAAGGGCATAATGGCGTTATTGCAAATCCAAATTGCACTACCATATTAATGGCAGTCGCCGTTTACCCCCTCCACCAAGTGCAACCGATTCGTCGGATTGTAGCGGCCACCTATCAGTCGGCCAGTGGGGCTGGGGCGCGGGCAATGGAAGAAGTAAAGCTACAATCGCAAGCTATTTTGAATGGTGAAGCGCCTCAGGCTGAAATCTTGCCCTATCCGCTAGCCTTTAATCTATTCCCGCACAATTCTCCAATCCTGGAAAATAATTATTGCGAAGAAGAGATGAAAATGGTGAATGAAACACGTAAAATATTTGGTGATCCAGATTTACGAGTTACTGCAACCTGTGTGAGAGTCCCAGTTTTACGGGCACATTCAGAAGCCTTAAACTTGGAGTTCGATCGGCCCTTTGATGTATCGAAGGCTCGGGAGCTTATAGCAACAGCGCCGGGAGTTGAACTGGTAGAAAATTGGCAGAAAAATTATTTCCCTATGCCGATGGATGCCAGCGGAAAAGATGCTGTACTGGTGGGGCGAATCCGTCAAGATATATCCCATGAGAACAGTTTGGATCTGTGGTTGTGCGGGGACCAAATCCGTAAAGGTGCAGCGCTGAATGCTGTCCAGATTGCAGAGTTGTTAATTGAAAAAGGTTGGCTGAAACCTCAATCTTGAGGTTTTCCGAGACTGGGGTTTAAGGAGTAGATCTTGAGTGTGACGAACTTGAAAACAGAGTTTGGACGAGTATTGACGGCAATGGTGACCCCATTTTCCGCTGATGGTAGTGTCAACTATGAAGTGGCTGAGCGACTTGCTGTGCATCTCGCTGAAAACGGGACTGATACCTTAGTGGTATGTGGAACGACGGGCGAATCTCCCACCTTGTCTTGGGATGAAGAGTTTGAATTGTTTCGAGTGGTCCAGAAGGCGGTTTCGGGCAAGGCGAAGGTCATGGCTGGAACGGGTTCAAATAGTACTTCTGAAGCTATTTTAGCCACCCAAAAAGCTCACACTCTAGGCTTAGATGGATCGCTTCAAGTGGTGCCTTACTACAATAAGCCGCCTCAAGAAGGACTATATTTGCATTTCAAGGCGATCGCAGCGGCGGTTCCAGACATGCCCATCATGCTGTACAACGTTCCAGGACGCACCGGACAGTCGTTGGCTCCTGAAACCGTGGTTCGGTTAGCCGAAGTTTCAAACATTGTCGCCATCAAAGAAGCCAGTGGTAGTCTGGATCAAGCTAGTGACATTCGTCGATCGACTCCGCCTGAATTTGGAATTTATTCCGGGGATGACTCGTTGACCTTGCCGATATTAGCGATCGGGGGCTGCGGTGTTGTCAGTGTAGCCAGTCATTTGACGGGAAATCTTCTTCAGAAAATGATCCAGCATTTTGAAACAGGTCAAGTAGCTCAGGCCAGTCAAATTCACGCCCAACTGTTGCCCTTATTTAAATCTCTGTTTCTCACCGCTAACCCAATTCCTCTCAAAGCGGCTCTGCGACTTATGGGCTGGGAAGTTGGTGGGTGCCGTTTACCGCTCTGTGATGTGCCCAATGACGTTGTAACTGAGCTTCAGCGGGTCATGAAAGAACTCAAGCTTATTTGAAGATCTCTTTATCCATTTGGCAGATATTTAGGATTGGTATAATGCTTCGGATTGAGCCGATCGTTAGCCTACAAGAATCCTCCGATCGTAAGCCCTATCTCGTTTTCACCCCTTTCTTAATTTACGAATAAAACACCAATGCCGAATTCGATTCCAATCAAAAAGTCCATGTCTGAGTCTACCAATACATCATTTCCGGAGAATTCCCCTATGACCCTCGATCGTACTCCCAAGCCCGCAATTACTAAGTCTGATGCCAATAGCGATCGTAAGATCGTCACTCGCGGGGGTGCAAAACCTCTCGTTAAAGCAGGCGAGCCTAGAACAATCGTTAAACGCGACACCAGCGATGCGCTGAAAATCATTCCCCTCGGCGGTTTACACGAGATTGGTAAGAATACCTGCGTGTTTGAATATGGCGACGAGATTATGCTGCTTGATGCCGGACTTGCCTTCCCGACCGATGGAATGCATGGTGTCAATATTGTCTTGCCCGACATGACTTACCTGCGGGAAAATCAGCACAAAATTCAAGGTATGGTTATTACCCACGGCCATGAAGACCATATCGGCGGGATTGCATTTCACCTAAAACAAATCGACATTCCTGTGATGTACGGCCCAAGATTGGCGTTGGCATTGCTTGAAGGGAAATTACAAGAAGCGGGGGTGGCCGATCGGACTGAATTGCGCCGGGTTGGACCGCGTGACTTTATTCGGATTGGAACCCACTTCCTAGTTGAATTTATTCGGAACACCCACTCCATGGCGGACAGCTTCACCGTCGCGATTCATACGCCTGTTGGCATTGTGATTCACACGGGAGATTTCAAATTCGACCATACTCCGGTGGATGGTGAAACCTTTGATATTCAGCGTCTGGCAGAATACGGTGAAAAAGGTGTGCAGTGCCTGATTAGCGATTCTACAAATTCCGAGCTTTCGGGCTTTACTCCATCGGAGCGTGCAGTATTTCCAAACCTTGAGAAGATTTACATGCAGGCGGAAGGCCGCTTGATCATCACCACGTTTGCGTCGTCGGTTCACCGGGTCAATATGATTCTGGAATTGGCGGAAAAATACGGCAAGTCTGTGGCGGTACTAGGCCGATCGATGTTGAACGTGATTGCCCATGCGCGGAATCTTGGCTATATCAAGTGCAAAGATGAAACCATGGTTCCGATTAATGCAGTCAACCGGATTCCTGATAATAAATTGGTGATTCTGACCACCGGATCTCAAGGTGAGCCAATGTCGGCTCTGACCCGGATTTCTAACCAAGAACACCGTCAAATTAAAATTCGTGAAGGCGATACGGTTGTCTTCAGTGCTAACCCGATTCCTGGTAACACCATCTCGGTTGTGAATACGATCGATCGATTGATGATGCAGGGTGCGAAGGTTGTTTATGGCCGTGAAGCGGGAATTCACGTTTCGGGTCATGGGTGCCAAGAAGATCAAAAACTGATGATCGCCTTGACCAAGCCTAAATTCTTCTTGCCTGTTCATGGTGAACATCGCATGTTGGTGAAGCATTCCCAGACAGCCCAGTCCATGGGCATTCCAGCGGAAAACATGATCATTATTGATAATGGCGACACCATTGAATTGCGTGAAAACAGCATTTCTAAGGGCGACAAAGTTCCATCGGGAATTGAACTTATGGATACGTCCAGATCTGGAATTGTGGACGATCGGGTTCTGAAAGAGCGTCAACATTTAGCGGGTGATGGTGTTGTTACCGTTGCGGCGACTGTTGGGTGGGATGGCAAGTTGATGACTCGTCCTGAAGTCCATATTCGTGGGGTGGTGACTACATTGCCGACGGAAACCCTTCAACTCAAGCTTCAAGCAGGCATGGAAGTGCTTCTGCGCGATCGGTGGTCTGAGTTTGCTCGCCCGATTAAAGATGGCGGACAAGTGGATGTGGATTGGGCTGGATTGCAATATCAAATTGAGCGTGATGTTCAACGGGTGTTGCGTCGTGAAGTGCAGAGCAGTCCATTAGTGGTCTTCCTGTTGCAAAGCCCTGCTACCCCAGGAACCATGGGCGGCAATTCGGTCAAGTCTGCGTCGGACGGCATCCAGAGCACAGGTGTGATTCCTAAGGTGAGAGCGGCGGCTAGAGTTGTTCCTTCGGTTGAAGCGGTCAGTGCGGTTAATCCACTCAACACGGTTGATACGGTGAATGAGTTTAATACTGGGAACGCAGTCAATCCGGGTGAGGCCGTTAATGCTGTATCTAGTACGGTAGCCGGCGGTGCGACAACTCCTATTGTCAAACGTGCAACTCGTCAACGGGTTACAGCTCGGGCACGCGTGAGTGAGTAATTGATTAATTAAAAGCACCGATCGGGT
>JAYUEW010000080.1:0-7401 GCA_043739045.1 Synechococcales cyanobacterium | reverse complement strand
AGTGCGATCGTTGTCTGATGCATCGGCTAAACGGATATTGCAAACCTTGAAGAATTTTTTGGGTTGGATGACGCGATCGGGCTATATCGATCGTGACCCAAGCCATGATGTACACTTGCCAAAACTCCAAGAACCCGAAGCCAATCATTTAACCGATGAACAGGTGTCAGCTATTTTTAATGCGGCAATGGAGAGTAGTTTGCCGGAACGCAATATGGCATTGTTGTCAATTCTACGCCATGGATTGCGAGCGCAGGAAACATCTAATCTGAATAAAAGTGATTTTGATGGACAGCGTGTCAAAATTCGTATAGCAAAAGCAGATAGCAAAGGAACAGTGCCCATTGATTTGGATGCGCAAATGTGGATAGAACGATATATTCAATGGCGCGAGTCTCAAGGTGAAGTATTGACCAACGAAAGCCCGCTCCTAGCCTCCCATTCCAACCGTAATGCCGGCCAACGAATGGGCTATCATGCCATTCAAAAGTTAATGAAATCTATTTCAAAAACCGTTGGATTTGATTTCCATGCTCACCAATTCCGCCATACGTTTGCGACGAATTTAGTCCTAAAAGGGATGAATCCATACCATGCCATGACTCTCACTCGTCACAAGTCTGCCCAGACCTTTCGTCGATATACTAAGGCCGCTGATGAACTCGCTGCTGAACAAGCTTTTCGTCAATTATCGTCCTAATCTCAAGCCCCCACTAGAATTCATAGTCAGGATTACCAACTTGAAAGACACTCAATCCTAATCTACGCCACATACGACAAACTTTAGGCCGATCGTCTACCACACCCAGAATATTATAATTACCGAGAACGTGAGTATGATACAGCTCTGATTTGATCAATTCATCAGGGCGTTGATCATTCGCCGATCGCATCAGTAGCTCATGATGTGGAATCTGGTACCGATCGAGCCATTGCTGCGTTAATTCACGACATACATCCGATCGGCCTGACATAATGATAATTTTATTAGTCTGGCTCAATTGTTGAACTAATTGAATCACGGGCAAGTTTGGACTATCTTCATCAACGCGATGCCATGCAAACGGGGGCCGTGTGGTATTAAGGGCAACGGTTCCATCCACATCTACTAGGTAGCAGTTAAGGCGATCGGGACTTGTTGCCGGAGAGGGTTGTGGTTGTTCTAAATAGTCATAATACATTTTATAAATTACCTGCTGCCCAACTGAATTAAAGCGCAGTAGATCTCGCTTAATACATTCAGCTAAACTTACATGGGTAAAGTCTTTAATCACCAATTCAGCAGAATATTTTGCAGCGATTTCGGTAGCGCGGGTTCTATGAATGGGATTAAGATTGGTGTCAGACCAAATGACAGAATAGTCCTCGCTAAGGTAGTTCTCAGTTAAAAGATCACGATTTCGGATCACCTGATTTTCGCGCTTTTTTGTATCTGCCATTTGAAGCCGAAGATCATCTTTGCAGAGATTTACGGTTTGAATATTTTTTTGAATATATTCCTTAGCCCAAGTTGTTTTGCCACTCGCTGGAAGACCGCGTGTAAGGATAAGTTTAAGGTTCATGGTGAATTAAGAATATTAATTTTAGAATGGTCAATGCTTAAATTAAGCGCTTAATTTAAAACTATCAAATATCCAGGCTAACTATTCAGAGTTTGAACGTTAGCCTGAATTATTTTAAATTAGCCTCCGACGTGAATGGCTGGACGGGTTTTCGAGTTGGGTTCTGCCGTTCGCAACACCTCACGAGTTACCACCGCAATGTCGCCTTCTCCAAATAGAATGAATCGCAATAGGTACTGAATCGGGTTGCCCTCAACCCAGCCAAAATAAGCGTGGGGCAATCGATCGCTCCGATCGCGAATTGACAACAAAATGGCCGCAATCGTATTTGGAACCGCTGTGCCATAGGCTTTGAGAACTTGACATTCGCCCACCATCGTACCTTCAACAATGATTGGTTTAGTGAAATCTGACGCATCGACCACTTGAATTTCTAAAAATAGAATTGGTGCACTATTGGGAATGTGATTATCTTCACGAACTTCTTGGGCCTTAATTAAATACTCCTCTTCACTGTTGTAATGTCGGCGATTTGCTACCAATCGAATTAGATCTGTACCTGCATTATCAATAAATGACAATGCCATTTCATCCATTTCCACCCGATCGGATCGTAGTTCAGTCGATCGCCATACCCGCGAAATCAAGGACGTAACTACAATTGCACCAATGAAGAATCCTGCAATATGTAACCCTTCAGGCCGTTCTATAACATTGATAACGGTTGTATACAAAAAGACTATTGTAATCAGGCTGAATATGATAACACTGCGTTTTTTCCGCTTCTTACGGGCGAGCAAGGTCACGGCAAACGCTGCCGAACTCATGAGGACTAATACGCCCGTTGCATAGGCTCCACCTTGAGCATCCACATCTGCCTTGAATAGCACCGTAACAAAGAAAGCGATCGCGGTGTACACCAAAACCAAGGGCCGAACCGCCGTTGTCCAAAACGGAGCCATGCCATAACGCGGCAAATAACGCGGCACAATATTCAATAATCCCGCCATTGCCGACGCTCCAGCAAACCAAAGAATACCGATCGTACTTAAGTCATAGACCGTGCCAAACGCATCACCCAAGTAAAGATGAGCCATATAGGCTAGAGCACGACCATTCGCTTGGCCACCCGGTTGGAATTCGGCGGGCTTAATTAGAAGCATCGTAACAAAGCTACTGGTGAGCAAAAAGAAGCTCATGATTAAAGCAGCGGTAGTCAGCAGTTTGTAGGTGTTTTGAATCCGGGTAATGGGTTTGCCTTCATCATCTAGCTTTGCACCCTTAATCAAAGGCATGACCGCCACACCTGTTTCAAATCCTGAGAGTCCTAGGGCGAGTTTTGGGAATAGTAATGCCGAAATTCCTAGCATCTGCATGACATTATTGTTATGTTCAGCAAACAGCGATCGTTGCCAACCGATCAACAAACTTGGATCGTTGAATATTAATGAAACACCTTTGCTAATGACAATAAAATTTAAAAACAAATAAACAACGACTAATATAACTGCAAGGTCGATCGCCTCCTGGAATCCTTTCAAAAACACTATTCCTAACAGTCCAACCAAAAGGAGCGTAATCTCCACATGATGACCCTGAAGGAAGGGATGTAGCCAAGGATTTTCGATTAAATGGGCTGTGGCATCGGCGGCTGACAAGGTAATGGTAATAATGAAATCTGTCCCCACAAATCCCAACAGAATCAAGACTAAAAGTTTGCCCTGCCACCAAGACAAGAGATTTTCCAACATCGCAATCGAGCCTTCACCGTTAGGACTCGTTTTCGCCACCCATCGATAAATCGGTAATGCCCCAAATAGCGTTAACAAAATCAAAATAAACGTTGAAATTGGCGCAAGTGAACCTGCGGCTAGAATTGCGATTCCCGGCTGATACCCTAGGGTCGAGAAATAATCCACTCCCGTCAGACACATTACCTTCCACCAGGGATACTGATGATGTTCCTCGTTGGATTGATTTCCCTTCAATAGCCAATGAGACAAACTCAATTTAGAACGATCGAGTAATGTCGAAGATTTTGAATTCATAGAAGTTAGCAAATTCTTGTGTGATGCACAAGATGAAGCAAGGATGACTCATCTTACAAGATTTCATCTAAAATTCTAAAATTCATTGATATGTTTAGACTTCGGATAGTAGGGTAATTTTAGACTTTGCCATTTCAGCTTTTCCAAATTCATACTCATTGTCCAAAGTCCAACCTAAATTACGGGTAATTTAAAAAATTCATAAGCGCTTCCTTGGCAATGATCAGAAAAAATAAAATAAAGAATTCCCGGATAGTTAAGTCCGGTGACTGAGACGTATAAGGGCACTTGATTTAATTCTCTTTTTCAGAACCATTGAGATTCGTTCAGGACGTGCCCAGCAACATTTTTGAGATGGGGGTTGAGATGGCTGATTTTTGGCTCAATTCGCTGTTAATTCCAGGGATTTAAGATTTTATATTTTGAAAAATTAAGTTCAAATTTCAGCATCACTCTCTTGCCAAAGACTTATAGTGAATCTAAGTTTTGTGCTTTCCTCTTCGTCATTGCTACTCTATGTCTCACATTATTTGGTCACAGCTTGCCCAAGATATTGCCAATTGGCACTCAACCCCGAATGTTTCTAGCGATAAAATACAGCCCCTAATTGTCGGAATTCTGGGGGGACAGGGGACGGGGAAATCGACATTAGTTGGTCTTCTTAGGCAAATTTTGAAGGATAAGTTTGGGCTGGATGCAGTTTGTTTGTCTCTGGATGATTTGTACTTACCTTACGTCGATCGGCTCCAGCTTCAAGCCCAAGACTCTCGTATGATCTGGCGCGGACCTCCTGGAACTCACGAGATTTATCTAGGCTTAGAACTATTTCAACAAATTCGCGCTCAAAGATTTCCAGCGTTTATTCCACAGTTTGATAAATCGTTGCACAATGGCGCAGGCGATCGGACCACACCGCTTGAAATTCAGACGGCAGATATTGTCCTGTTCGAGGGTTGGTTTGTCGGGTGTCGTCCCGTCTCGCCCTTTCAGATTGACCAAGCCCCGCCGTCTGTTGTGGCCGATCGGGAGTTTGCAAAGGATATGAACTGCGCATTGCATGAATATCAGGAGCTTTGGGCAGAAATCGATCGGCTGATTGTGCTGAATCCGATGGACTATCGTTGGAGTATTCAATGGCGACAGGAGGCTGAAGCGAAGCTACGATCGCCCCAAAATCCTGGGATGAGCGATGGGGCGATTGTCGAATTTGTCGAATATTTTTGGAAATCATTGCATCCAGAGCTTTATATTTTGCCGTTATTAAACGAACCGCAGTGGGTCGATCGGGTGATTGATATTGCCGCCGATCGTTCCCCTACTGAGATTTATGCGCCGAAATAGAAAAACTTGCATTGCTCATCTCTTTGCTCGTTTGCGTTCCCCGAACCCGTAAGATTAAGGGTAATATTTTGTGAGGCGCTGGTCGATGAAAGCTTTATCCCTTCTTGGTTCAACGGGTTCGATCGGAACGCAAACCCTGGACATTGTGGCCCAGTATCCAGATCAATTTCGCATCGTGGGCATGGCCGCAGGTCGAAATATCACCCTCTTTGCTGAACAAATTCGCCAGTTTAAACCCCAAATTGTCGCGCTCCAAGATGAAACCCTTTTGGAAGATCTAAAAGCAGCGATCGTCGATGTTCAACCGCAACCCATCATTCTCGCAGGCCAAGCCGGAATTGTTGAAGTGGCCAAATATGGGGATGCTGAGGTGGTGGTTACAGGAATTGTCGGCTGCGCGGGTCTCTTGCCAACCATGGCCGCGATCGAAGCCAACAAAGACATTGCCCTAGCCAATAAAGAAACCTTGATCGCAGGCGGTCCCGTCGTTCTGCCCCTCGTCAAAAAACATGGGGTCAAACTGCTCCCGGCAGACTCTGAACATTCCGCAATTTTTCAGTGCTTACAAGGTGTCCCCGATCGGGGCATTCGTCGAATTTTACTGACAGCATCCGGTGGCTCGTTCCGCGACATGCCTATAGAAGAACTCGCCAATGTTACCGTCGCCAGCGCTCTCAAACATCCCAACTGGTCCATGGGCCGGAAAATCACAATTGACTCCGCCACCTTAATGAACAAAGGGCTAGAAGTAATTGAAGCGCACTACCTGTTTGGCATGGATTACGACCACATCGATATTGTCATCCATCCCCAGAGCATCATTCACTCCTTAATTGAACTTCAGGACACCTCTGTTCTCGCGCAACTGGGCTGGGCCGATATGCGATTGCCATTACTTTATGCACTGAGTTATCCCGATCGTCTCCCCACCGATTGGGAACCACTCGATCTGGTCAAAGCAGGCAACCTCACCTTCCGCGAACCCGATCATGTCAAGTATCCATGCATGGGCCTTGCCTATGCTGCGGGGCGGGCGGGTGGCTGTCTCCCGGCAGTCTTGAATGCAGCCAATGAAGAAGCCGTTGCCTTGTTCCTAGATGAGAAAATCAAGTTTTTAGACATTCCTAAATTGATTGAAAAGACCTGCGATCGTTTTGACTCGCAAAATGTCAAAAATCCAAACCTCGACGATATTCTAGAAGCCGATGCTTGGGGACGGCGATCGGTAATTGAACTCGCAAGCAGTGTAGTGATGCGCTGAGATAGGCGACTGTGTTAAGAATTCTTAGCATCCCAAACTCTGTTTCAGCATTTCGCAGTAAAGTCGCAATGGAACCATAGATTAGGAAAAAACTAATTATGTACGCAGCGTCCTATTTGCCGACTTTCCTTGTGCCGTTGGTTGGAATTCTTCTCCCACTAGCAAGCATGGGCCTGTTGTTCGTATACATCGAGAAAGACGCATAAGCCCTCAAGCTTAGATCCCTTTTTAGAGTCTGTCCAACAGCAAAAAGCCGACTGGTGAATCCACTAGACGGCTTTTTGTATAAGTTGCTAAACCGAACAACCTAGATTGATCAGCCCTACATTGATGAGCCGATACCCGCATAGGCTCCATAAAAGAAAAGACCCACAACAAGTAAAACACCCGTTCCAGCTACCGTTGCAATCATCCACAACGGAATGCGTCCATTATTCAACATCTGACCATCTCCAAAACTACAACTTACTACACTGCTCTAATTTTCGCTCAAAACAACAATCGGTCAACCCTAGAGCTGACCGATTATCAAAATCTAGTTGAAGAAGTAGCTAGAGAACAGAATGCCTAAGGTGAAAATCATCAATAGACCCATGTACAACGATGTACGGTTGAGTTCTACGCCTTGACTGTTGGGGTTGGGGGTTTTTTCCATGATAGTTTCCTAAGTAAAGTTTTGTAACTTGAGCCTTCATTCTAACGCTGTGTGAACTGCATTGCTGCGATTGCGCCAATAAAAAATACACCGGGGACTCCCAGGGTATGAACTGCTATCCAACGAACGGTAAAAATTGGATAGACAGTAGGTTGATTTGAATTAGTAGCCATGTGCTTTGAGTTCTCCCTAGAAAATTGAGGTTATTTGTCTGCTTTGTTAGACTTGATTGTTTCTTCAATGAAGTTATCCACCTGAGTCTTCGCGGTCTGACGATCGCTAATAATCGGTGCAGTTTGACGAGTCGATGGGAAGTATTCGTTCGGACGTGGCGTACCGAACGCGTCATAGGCAAGGCCCGTCGCCACAAATAACCAACCTGCAATAAACAGCATTGGAATTGTGATGCTATGGATAACCCAATAGCGAATACTTGTCACAATGTCCCCAAAGGGGCGCTCACCAGTAGTCCCAGCCATGGAAATCCCTCTACAAACGACAGATTAATTTCTGATACAAAACATCATAGATCAG
>JAYUEW010000079.1:0-16999 GCA_043739045.1 Synechococcales cyanobacterium | reverse complement strand
AACGGCAAATAGCCCAAATCCTCACACAACGCCTCCGCCTCCAACTGAAGCGCCCCAATCCGATCGATCGCCTCACTCACCTCATAGAGCAACCGAAACCCATCCAACGGCAACAACACCCCCAACCTCAACGGCTGCACCCCCTTCTCCGATCGGTCTTCCCGCATCGTCACCAACACCCGCACCCGAGCATCACGGGGAAAAAACCGCCTCACCTCCTCCCAATCCTCCACATTATCAAACACCAACAACGCCTCTCCATCCATCCCCCTCAACCATTGCCCATAGCAATCCTGAACCCGCTCCACCTCATCCACAATCTGATCATTCACCTGAATGCCCATCCGCCTTGCTTTATCCAAAAGCCCCACCACCACCGCCGATCGCGCATCCAGCCACCAAATTCCCGCAGCGTAATTCCCTGCGTCCCGCGACTTAACGGCATATTGCCAAGCCAACTCCGTCTTCCCGACCCCGCCCATCCCCGATGCCGCAACGATCGCCACCCGCGACGACGACCCTAACAACCCACACAGCTCCACCATCGCCCGATCGCGACCCACAAAAGTCTGAGAACCCAACCCAGCCGGAATATCGTACAAGATGCTTAACTCTGTCGCAGCACCGATCGACGACCCCTGTCAAAAGTTGTTGGTCTGATTCAGAACCACACCACCTACATTCGCGGCCTTACCAAAATTAATGTTTGATCCACCCGACTGCTGAAGCCATTGCGCAACATCTGCCATATCGGCCTTAATCGCAGGATCTGTTTCTACCGCCTGACGAATTTCTTCAATCACTTCAGCATCGATCGCCTCAGCATCCGACTGACCTTCCAATTGTTGAACCGCATTTGGAGCCTTTTGTCGTAGTTTCCTTAAAACCCGTCCACCCAATGACAGTCCACCTTCGCCAACCTTCTCACCGACTTTCTCGATCGCCTTCGTTGTGATGAGAGTTGCCGCGATCGTAGCCAAAGTAATCGGGTCCATAGCGTCACTCATCCAGTACGAATAATTTGTTTTTATACCTTCATAATTATATTACCCATTTCCGGAAAAATCTTACGATCCCGCTATTAGCCCTAGATAACGTTAAAATCTTGCAATGCACGTTCCATAATTCTGGCGGCGACAATAGCTATATGAATGCTTATAAAGCTGAAGCGATCTTGACTGAAGACGGTAAATTGATACTGACGGGGTTGCCATTTCGAGATGGGAGAACAGTAGAAGTAATTGTTCTAGAACATGAAACTCATAATCCAATTGATGTCGCGGTCGAGGACGATCGGGAATACCTAATGGGAGCCTCAGCTCTGATGATTGAGTGGGATTCACAAGCAGACGAGCTAGCATATGGTGATTTATAACCAATTTGATGTAGTGGTCGTCCCATTTCCCTTTACGGATTCTGGGCAGACTAAACGTAGACCCTTGCTACTTTGAAGAAACTAATCCGATCGAAAGACTAATTTCAATCACTTCACTTTCGCAGGTTTGCGGGGGGCTTTTGAAGCAGCTTTGGCGCGTTTGGTAGGGGTGGCTTCGGGAAGTTCGATCGTTTGGCCCGAGCGTATATTGGCAGCTTGTTGAAGTAAGGATTCAGCAAAGTCTTTTGCCGCTTTTGCAGATTCAACTTCATTGGTGACAACTTCACCGCTGGCAATTTGGGCGAGTTCAACTTTGCGTTCTTCTGCATTCAATGGATGAATTCTAACAACAGTGCGAAGAGTGGATTCATCAACGATTTTAGACTTCTTCCCACTAGGATCAATGACTTCTTTACTCACCCGGTAATGTTGGTCTGCCATAGCTGCAACGATCGGTTGATGCGTCACACAAAGCACTTGATGATCTTCGCTAAGTTGAAATAGCTTTTGCGCGATCGCCCCTGCCACACGGCCCGAAACTCCCGCATCAATTTCATCAAAGATCAATGTTCCAGCCGAATCCACTTGAGAAAAACAAGATTGCAATGCCAGTAGAAAGCGACTCATTTCCCCGCCCGATGCAATGTCCGTAAGCGGCTGCAAAGGTTCACCGGGGTTTGGACTGATTAAGTAAGTAATACGATCGCTTCCGGCGGGGGTTGGGGCAATGTGCGTGATGCCAACTTGGAATTGAACTTTTTCCATGGCGAGCGGTTTTAGTTCTTTCACCAATTGTGTTTCTAACGTTTCAGCAGACTGTTGACGAAGTTTACTCAAAGTATTGCAAGCTTCAATTAATTCAGTTTTGCGGGCCAACGTTGTCGCTTCAAGATCCGCAAGGGATTGCCCACCCCCGGTCAGGGATTCGAGTTCAGATTGCAAATTATCGCGCAATTCGATCGCATCGCCCAACGTCGGACCATATTTACGACAGATGGCTTTGAGTTCGGTAATGCGTTCTTGGACTTCTTGCAAACGAACGGGATCGGCTTCAATGTTGGCACCATAGACGTTAATATCACGGCCTGCTTGTTCAATTTGGGCGAGAGCATCCGCAACAACATCTAAAATTGATTGAACCTGATTATCGATCGTCACCATATCCAGCAAAATGCCTTCTGCATGTCCCAGCAAATCAGCACAGGCACGAAATTCTCCTGTTTCACTCTGATATAACATTTCATAGATTTCATAACTCTGTTTTTGAAGTCCGACACTATGGCTGAGGCGATTTCGTTCATTTTCTAAAGATTCTAATTCGTCGGCTTCCGTAAGGTTAGAAATATTTAGCTCTTTGAGTTGGAATTCAAATAGATCCAATTGCTGTAAACGTTGAGCTTCCGATTGTCGTCGCTGTTGAAGATTCCGATCGGCTTGTTGATATAACGCAAATCGTTCTGCTACAGATTCTCGTTGTTTTAAAAGTTTTCCACCTCCAAAACTATCGAGCCAATCGCGCTGGACTCCGGGTTGCCCGATTTGTACGGTTTGGCCTTGGGCTGTGATTTCGACGAGGGAATCTCGCAGCGATTCGAGCTGTTGTTTTGTAACATTCGTGCCGTTGATCCGGGATTTGTTACGGGAGCCGCTGCTGGCTGAAATTTCACGCACACAAATTAAAAAGGCTTCATCTTCGAGCAGTTCAATTTTTTCCCGATCGCACCAATCCCTGATCTGCTCCGTCAGATTAAATTGGCCTTCGAGCAGTGCTTTGGCCTCTCCAGTGCGGACGGCACGGCCTGAGGTTTTTCCGCCTAGCAATGCATCGATTGCGTCTAGAATGATAGACTTCCCGGCTCCTGTTTCCCCCGTGAGAACGTTGAGTCCTGAGCTAAAGTCTAGCTCTAGATGATCGATGAGGGCAAAATTATCGATTTTCAAAGAACGCAACATGGGGAAATCAGGGCAAGTTAAAGGGCAAGTGTATACAAATTCTATCTGTTATTTCTATGTTGACCCGATCGAATGCAATAACCGAAGCTTTCACGGCCTTTAAAGGCGGTAATGTCGATCGGGCTGAATGGATGGCCCGTCAGGTTTTGGAAAAGGATCCAAACAACATCGAAATGACGAAACTCCTTGGTGCTGTATATTCTACCCGATCGGACTTTCGCGAATCTCTAGTGTATTACCTCGCGGCGATCGAACTCGATCCGCAAGATGCCGAGGCTTGGAATAATAGTGCAGTAATTTGGCAGTCCTTGGGTGACCTAGAACAGGCGCGGTTGGCGGTGCATCGGGCGATCGTACTGCAACCAGATTTTCCCCAGGCGTTTTTTAATCTAGGAAATCTCGCAGGTCGGCAAGGCGAAACGGATGTGGCGATCGCGGCCTATCAAAAGGCGATCGAACTGAATCCTAACTATCTCAGCGCTTGCACAAATTTAGCGCGTCTACTGCAAGCAACCGATCAACTCACCCCTGCGATCGAACTTTTCCGTAAAGTCGTGAATCTTTCGCCAAATTCTGGCAAGGCCCATTTGAATCTGGGCAATGTTTTACAAATGCAGGGCAATACAGAAGCCGCGCTGCTGCATTACCAAACGGCACTAGAGCTTTCGCCTTACGACCCAATTTTGGCCCATAATCTCGGCTTACTATATGAGCAACAGGGCGATTGGGAAACGGCGAAGGTGCATTATCTTTTGGCGCTGCGGCTGGATTCCCGATCGGCCATCAGCCATCACAAACTGGGGGCAGTGTTACAGAAATTAGGCGATACTCAGCTTGCCATCAGCCATCTTCAGCAGTCGCTCTCCTACGAACCCAATGACCCGACGGCCTATCATACGCTGGGAATGCTGTGGTGTGAGACGGGAGCTTTGGAGGGCGGGGTGGCTTGTTTTGAGCAGGCGATCGCCTTCGCTCCTGATTTTGCGGAAGCCCATTGGGAGTTGGCGCAGGCGCTGTTAAAGCTGGAGCAATGGGCGCGGGGCTGGAAGGAGTCGGAATGGCGTTGGTTGGCTCCTAGCTATCTCGCACAGCAATTGCCCCGTCACCGTAAGATTGTGGCTTGGACGAGTGCTGAGAATTTGAAAGGGAAAACTATTTTGGCTTGGGCTGAGAATGATGTGGCGGCTTCGGTGATGTTTGCTCGCTGTTTGCCCTTGTTAAAGTTGCGAAATCCGGCCCGAATCGTGGTGGAGTGTGATGCCTCTGTCGCGGAATGGATAGCGAGTTTGGATTGCGTTGATCAGGTGGTAGTGCGATCGGACAAACTACCCAAAGCAATTGATTTCCAAATCTCGTTAGGTTCATTACCCGCTATGTTGGGGTGCGACAAGTGGCCTGATGCTCTGACTGGAGAACCCTAACGATCGCTAATCTTGGACACTATTAAGCCAATCGACTAAATCATTCAGTTTCGTAAAATCCCACAACTGTTCATTCAATGATTCTAATTCTTCTAGAGAGAGTTGATTGATCTGGACTTTAAGACGATCGGGTAACTCTCCGACGGTACGTGGCAAGAGTCGTAGGATTTGCGATCGTTGACGATCGAGGATTTGCGATCGTTCAGCTAAACGGCCTTGTTCTAATCCTTGAGTAATTCCTTGTTCTAATCCTTCAGCCAATCCTTGTTCTAATCCTTGTTCTAATCCTTCAGCCAATCCTTCAGCCAATCCTTCTTCTCTTCCTTCTTCTCTTGCCTCTTCCTTCAAACTTGTTGAAATGCTATACCAGTCTCGATAATACTTCAGACTATTTTCATAGATTTGTTGTTCATTTGTTGTAAAGTTCGCAATTTCAGCAGTTTCAAATAGTTCATTAAATACGTCTTCTTGAAGTACGATCGGACGATCGGTTAAATCAGGTAAATGTTTTAGAAGATATAGCCATTTATCAAAGTGAGTTTCTAATTCTTCTAGAGATTTTGTGAACTTAGGTAATTCAATATAAATGTATTTCAACTTATCGTAGAATACCTCGCAGCGCTGATTTTTTAATTCGACGATATGGAGAAAAGTTGGATCCTGTCTATGATCGTCGAAAACAAAATCTAAAATACCGACTGTGTAAACTGGACTGAGTTTATAATTCCAATTGCCTTTGAGGGATTGTTCTTGAATGGGGAAGCTAGAGTAGTAGACGCTACGATCTTTGAAGAAATTATGCTTTGCTTTTTGGATTTCAACGATGAAGCGTTCACCACTTTCAGCTTGACAGTAAATGTCAAAGATTGCCTTTCGGTCAATTGCTGTGTTACCCAAGTTCTCAGTATTTCTAAACGTTAGATCTCGGATTTGGTGATGAGGCGGTAAAAGGGTATTGAGAAAATCGATCAATAGCCGTTTGTTTGGCTCAGTGCCGAAGACACGTTTGAAGCCAAAGTCGGTGAGAAGATTGATGTATTTTTCTTGGAGAATCATGACGAGTAGACCGATCGCATCTAATTTTAATTATAGGTGGCAATCGCTTAAAGTATTCGATCGAATTGAGAACATGAATTCTATATTCTCAATTCGATCGGACTTGCTATTCAAACCTCTACTAGATATAAGCCACTACATCATCCGTTGCAAAACGAACCTTAGGCATCGTCGCATACTTATCTTCCGCCGATCGGTATCCTGCCGGACACACTACTGTGGAGGCATAACCCAACGCCGCCAAGCCCAGAATTTCATCATACTTCGGAGCTATAAAGCCCTCGATCGGACAAGTATCAATGCCCATCATGGCTGCTGTCGTCATATATTGACCCAATGCAATATAAACTTGACGCGCTGACCAATTATCCACATTGGTATTACGGCCCATGAATCCTTTAATCATTCCGGTATATCCGGCAAGCGCATCAACGGTGGTTCCCTGAACTTCTGCTTGGCGAGCAATGTACCGATCGACATCGGTATCATTCATATCTTTTTTAATGGCCAACACCACCAAATGCGATGCGTCAACCACCTGTGCCTGATTCCAAGAATGCTCCAAAAGCTGCGATCGTACTTCAGGATTCTTCACCACAAAAAACTTCCAGGGCTGCAATCCAAAGGACGACGGAGCCAATACTAGACTTTGTTCTAAAGCGGTCCAAGTGTCGTCAGGAATGATTTTTGAAGAATCAAATTTTTTCACGGCATAACGCCACTGCAACTGATGAATCGCCGCTTCAGGAGAAAGCAAAACGTCTGACATAGGAGAAACCTCTAATTCAATTGAAACCCGCCAAACACTACAATACAAGGCGTTTCTGTTTTTGGGATGGTTTTATCGACACATATTTGAAATTTCGGCACGACAGAACATGAGATTATTGATCAGATTGATTATGAAGCCCATTGCGATCTTCCGCCGATCGCACCCCATCGACCACCACCATGCCGACTGCAACAATCTTCCCAACAATCTTCCCAACACTAGTCGGCCAACCCAGCGCCGTCGAACTCCTCAGTCAAGCGATCGCCCAAAATCGTGTGGCACCCGCTTACCTATTTGCAGGCGCACATGGCATTGGCAAACGATTGGCTGCAAAGGCATTTCTGCGCGCACTACTCGGCGACACGGGAAATCGTGCGCAGCGGGGAAACCATCCCGACCTACTTTGGATCGAGCCAACTTACCTACACCAAGGCAAACGGTATAGTCCCGCCGAAGCCGAAGCCGCCGGAGTTAAGCGCAAGTCTGCCCCGATCGTTCGTCTTGACCAAATCCGGGAAATATCAGTATTTCTCAGTCGCCCACCGTTAGAGTCCGATCGTGCAGTCGTGGTGATTGATAGCGCCGAAACGATGCCCGAATCTGCGGCTAATGCATTATTAAAAACATTAGAAGAACCCGGTCGCGCCACAATTATTCTGCTTGCGCCCAGCGTCGAGTCGTTGTTGCCAACATTAGTGTCTAGATCTCAGCGGATTCCTTTTTATCGGTTGTGTCATACTGATTTTTGTGATGTAGTTCAACGATCGGAGTATCCTCAACTTTTAGAACAACAACAAATCATAGATCTCGCCCAAGGTAGTCCCGGCGATGCAATTGAACAATGGCAACGATTGCAAGACATTCCACCCGAATTGCTCAGCCAAGCCATCCAGCGCCCTACGACTATTCCCGATGCTCTCCGCCTCGCTAAACAAATCACTAAAACATTAGATGCCGAATCTCAAGTGTGGCTCTTAGATTATTTGCAACAGGTTTACTGGCGATCGGGCACGGCCAGCATTTCGGTATTAGAACAACTGGAAAAATCCAAAGAATATCTACGCGCCTATGTTCAACCTCAACTCGTGTGGGAAGTTACTTTAATGACTGGATTAAACTAATTTAGAACTAATTTAGAACTAATTTAAACAAGTTTCGATCGTCCTTGCCACCGCCATTGCCAATCCATCCAAATCATATCCGCCTTCCAATCCAAACAAAATTCGAGGCGTAATCTCTAAACACCATTTTGTAAATCGACCATAATCGTCGGCATTCAATCGCATACGGGCCAATGGATCGACCGCCATCGCATCATATCCAGCACTTATGATTAGCAATTGTGGATCGCCCGATCGTAACCAAGGCAAAACCTGTAATTCAAATGCTGCATTATATACATCCGCACCACTTCCCGGTTTTAATGGCACATTCAAAATATTACCAAATTCACCAGTTTCACTCGCCGCACCTGTCATTGGATAAGCTGGGAATTGATGGAGTGAACAATAGCGAATTTTGGAATGCTTTTCAACGATCGCCTGCGTCCCATTCCCATGATGCACATCCCAATCTAAAATCGAAACGCTCGACAAGCCCAAATGCTCAACCGCATAAATGGCTGCGATCGCCGCATTAGCAAACAAACAAAATCCCATTCCTTCATCTGGCAATGCATGATGACCGGGCGGACGGGCCAATACAAAAGCAGGACGATTTTTTGCCATAACTTCATTAACGCCATCTACCCAAGCATTCAAAGCCAAACGCGCAACATCGTCACTGGCGGCACTGAGGGGCGTTGATTCAAACGAACTCATTCCAGACGCTGCAAACTCTGTCACTCGCGCAATATGCTGGGCGGTATGCGCTAATAGCAACAAATCATTTACAGGACGGACTTCGATCGGAGTCGGTAGCAACCACTCTAATTGATTTGCAAAGGTCGATCGTTCTAATGCGGTCTTAATTGCGGTTAGGCGTGCGGCACGTTCGGGATGACCATCGCCCGTGTCATGGTCTAGAAACCGATCGCTATAAAAAATAGGGAACATCTTATTCCTGCTACTCACAGAATGCGGGACTATCAGTAATTTTAAATCACCATTCTCAATTTATCTTCCCATGAGTGCGGGAACGTCGATGTTCAGTTTTTCGCCGAGGTCGATCGTGGTCTTGGTGAAGTCGGCAACGCCTGAGATACCGGATGCGAGGACTCCGATCGTGGTGACAATGGCGGCAAGACGTTTTTTGATGCGGCTGGGATTACGATCGGCTTCGGGTTTGATGATTTCGGCTTCGAGGTCTTCGAGGTCGGTAGCGAGTTCTTCTTGAGTTTCGGTGGGAAATTGTAGGGCAGTTTGGCGAAGGGCGGTGATGAGTTTTATCAGGTCTTCGGTGCTGGTGTTGTGGGTTTGATTGACGGTGATTTGTGCGTTGTCGGTTGCGATCGAGTTTGCGATCGGGGTTTCGATCGGGCTGTATATTGCGCTGTAGGGAATTGGGAGTGAAGAATAGGGAAGTCTGCGTATAATTGGAAACAGGTATTTTGGGTTATGGATATGGTGGATGATCTGGGTGATTTTTTGTGGGTGGTGGTAGGTGAGGAGGATGAGGTGGTCCCGGCGTCTGGTGTTACGCCAAAGGGCGGTATGTTCGATGATGCGGCGGCTAAGGTTGCAGGAAAGCTGGCGGCAGCACGACGGATTAGTGTGGTGGAATTGGAACAGAAGATGAGTCTGTTTTTGGGTGTGGTGGGGCGATTGTTTCGGCAGGCGGAACAGCAGGCAAATCTGACGGCGGGGCACTCTGCTGAGAAGACTTCGCATCTGAGACTGGATGAGGTGGAGATGTCTATTGAAATTACAGCGGGCGGTGAGGTAAAGCTGATCGCGGGTGGGAAAGCTGAGACGAAGGGTTCGATTAAGTTAAAGTTTAAGCGAGTGGATGGATGACTAGCGAAGCGATCGTAATTGGTGTGAATAAATATCAGCATTTGCAACCGCTGGATTATGCCCAACAGGATGCGAAGGCGGTGGCGGAGTTTCTGAAGACGGAAGCGAGGTTTGATCACGTCTATTACTTTGCGGAGGATGCGGAGCCTGTGAATGGCATTTCGATGCAGCCGACTCAAAACAATCTGCGGCGCATTTTACAAATGCGGGTGGCGAAGCGGGGATTGGGCGATGGGGATAATTTTTGGTTCTTTTTTAGTGGGCATGGGATGCGCTATGGGGAACGAGATTTTTTGATGCCGATCGATGGCTATTCAGAAGATGTGGCGGCATCGGGAATTTCGACAGCGCAGGTTTCGGAGTGGCTGCGGGGTTGTGGGGCGGATAATGTAGTGATGATTTTGGATGCTTGCCGCAATGGCGGGCAAAAGGATGGGAAGGGGATTGGGGATGAGACACGCGAAGATTGTCGGCAAACGGGGGTGATTAGTTTGTTTTCCTGTAGCCCGAATCAGTTTTCCTATGAGTTGCCGAAGTATCAGCAGGGGGCATTTACGAAAGCGTTGCTGGAGGGGTTGGGGACGCAAGGGGCTTGTGCGACGGTGGCGCGGTTGGATGAGTATCTGAAGCGGCGGGTGCCGGAGGTTGTGCGGGAATGTTTGGGGAATAGTGTGAATCAGTTTCCCTATTCGATCGCGGAACCGATTAATAAATCACATTTAATCTTGATGCCGCAGCATTCGCGTCCGGAAGATTTGAATGCTTTGAAGATGGATGCGTTTCGGGCACAATTTTCGGGTGATTTACGATCGGCTTACCGTTGTTGGTTGCGGGTGAATATTGCGAGTCGAGGAATGGATATGGAGGCGATCGATGCGATCGTTAAACTTAGATCTAACCAAACTCCACCCATTATTATTCCGCCACCCCCGATCATTCCACCAGTAATCAATAACAAAACTGTAGACTACAGCAAACTTGAGAAACTATTAAAGAATCGGCAATGGCAGGAGGCTGATGAGGAAACGTACAATGTGATGATCAGTGTTATTGGCACAACAGATCTTGTTAAAAATTTAAAGAACTATCCACAGAACGCGATCGAAACAATCGATCGATTATGGGTTAATGCAAGCAGGGGGAAGTTTGGCTTCATTGTCCAAGCACAGATTTGGCATCAAGTTAATCGAGATAAGTCTGACTTTGATATTGAAGTTGGATGGAAATTACCTCTTGCGACTAAACAAATTAGGAGATCACAATTGAAATTAAATCTAGAGGAAGCTAAAGTAGGTCATTTCCCAGCATTTTTTAAATCATGGGGTGGTGGTGGTTGGTCTTTCACACAGCATTTACTCGATCGGGTTTCTGAAATTGTTAAGAAAATTGACCTAGCCAATATAATTCTCGTATCTGAGGCAGGTATAGATTACTCAAATCTACATGACTTACTCATGTATGAAAACTGGAGACAAGCTGACCAAGAGACGATGAGAATTATGAATACATTAATGAGCTATTGTAATATGTCAGTGGCAGAGAAGTTAGCTACATTTCCGAGTGAAGATTTACAGATAATCAACCGTTTATGGACACTAGCAAGTGACAATCACTTTGGATTTAGTATACAAAAAGAAATCTGGAAACAATGTGATTACCCATCTAATGCACATGACCCCAATTGGGTGAATTTTGGACAGCGTGTTGGATGGCATCAAGATAATGAATGGGTGACACCAGATCATCTAAAATTTTCAATAGCTAAATCCTGTAAAGGAGAATTACCCTTTGGAAGTTACATCAACGGGGGATGGGGATTTGAAGAATGGAGGATGCTCCTGTCTCGTATAGAACTATAGTGACTATCTCGATGAATCCTATCGGTCATCAGTGCCTCTATTGTTCAAAATTCATTTACCTGGATGGAGAAATTAGAATTTATAATATCCAAAACGATCGATCCTTCCTCCCTTCGTAAACCGGAATGACCGATTGACCTTTGCATGAAACCGATCGAAGACTCACCAGCGCAAGCAACTCATCCGGTAATGTCGTTAATTGATTTGCGATCGTTGTTGGGACATACTCGCCATCCTTCCATTCCCCCGGCTCCTCCTTCCCCAAGATCAATGTTTTTAGTTCTGTTAACGTGTAGAGTTCGATCGGTAACTCCGTCAGCCCCATACCGGAGAGGTCGAGTTGTTCCCAATTTTCATCATGGGCTTGGCGAATTAAAGATTGAACGTCTTGCATGGGGAATGAAGAAGGTTAATTGTGTTTCTATTTTGACAGAGATTAGGGAGAAGTGGGAAGTCGGAACGTGGAACGCTGAAAATGGAGGGCTATAATGGAAAAGTCGCGCACCCAAAAATGCTATGCAAGTCAAAGACTTGACCACAGAAGAATTCAAAACTCTCATTCGTGAAACCGTCTTGGAAGTTCTCGCAGACTCTCTTGACGATCCCGACATCGGACTCAAACTCCGTCCCGAAATTGAACAGCAACTCCTTACCGCCCAAAGTCGCCGCGCCGCTGGTCAACGTGCTGGAACGTCTGCCGCTGATGTCGCCGCACGTTATGGGATGACTTGGCAATGAGCTATCAAGTCGAATTTGAACCAGAAGCACTTGCAGATCTCGACCGGATGGAGATAGCACCGATCGTAAACGTATTTTTCGTAAGATCTGCGATCATCCGATTAGGTCATCGGAGCGAAATTTATGACATGTAACAATTTCAAATCGTCAACCGATCGCCATTCCCCTCACTACTAATCAACGACAGGGAGCACTCCCGATTTGTTTACCTATTCTCTAAAGCAATGGTGGCCTGACTCAAGACTCAGTTGCGCTTTGTTTTCAAATGCGTGTATTTGATAAAATCCGACTTATTCGTCGTTTGGAGCAACTCACAGGTGCAACGATCGAACCACTAGAAGCATTTGCATAACTGACGCTTAGATACGCATAAGTCGATTTTCGTCCGTGTCATGGTTTAGAAACCGTGTCGTTACTGTCTATTCTAGACAGTGGACCATTGGAAATTTGTTTCTTAATTTTGACCGATCGTGTTTGCCGGGAGTCGGGGAATTGCGATAGGGGTTTCTGGAATGATCATAAAACGTTCTTAAATCTAAAGTAAATCGATTAAAAATCCTCTACTTTTTGAGCGACTGTGTTTCGATCGCAAGTTTAGCGCCCGGAACCCGTCGCACTGCATCCATTACCCCAACAACCTTACCGTGCGTCACAGCTTCATCCGCTCGAATGAGTACCGTTTTTTGGGAATTGTTCGCCAGTTGTTCTTGAATACTGCTACGCAATTGCGCAAGATCAATGGTCTTTTTATTCAGGGCGAGATTTCCCTTGCCATCGATCGTTACTACCACGGGAGTCTCTTGATTGACGGCTTTACTCGTCTGCGCGCCCGGTAAATTCACAGGCAATCCTTCCGATC
Organism: Synechococcales cyanobacterium; assembly: GCA_043739045.1. Lineage (GTDB taxonomy): Bacteria > Cyanobacteriota > Cyanobacteriia > Leptolyngbyales > Leptolyngbyaceae > JAAFJU01. Next base: position 4,012 of record JAYUEW010000079.1, on the reverse strand, counting down.
GGGTTAAGGACAACGTTGACATGATAAAAAACGTCAACAGCGCAAACACCACATCGATCATTGGCACAATATTAATTTGAAATGGCTGATCTGGCTCTTCGGGTAGACGCATAGTAAACCTTATAACTATCAGTAGTCTATATTACCGGACGATTTCCATACTCTAAGATTTGATGTCACGTCTCATTTAAACAGCATTATGGAACCTTACGATTAAGAGCTGCAATGGTCCAAGCTGCTGCAATTCCGCCCAATAATCCAAACAAATGGCCTTCCCACGAAATGCCGACTCGAACAGGCAAAATGCCCCAGATCATCCCGCCAAAGAGAGCCAAGACTAGTAAAGAAATTGCGATCGAACCCAAACTTCGCTCAAAATAAGCCCGCGCTACCAGGAATCCAAAATAGCCAAAAACTACACCACTTGCACCAATATGAACGGTTGCTGCCCCACCAAATAACCATGTTCCCAAACCACTGGCGATCGCTGTCAGAACGGTCACCGCAATCCATTCGCTGCGATCTCTGGCCATAATCAACCAGCTCAAAATAACCAGTGGAAAGGTATTACTAATTAAATGTCTCCAACTGCCGTGCAGAAAAGGCGCAAATATAATGCCCTGTAAGCCCAAAATATTTCGAGGTCGAATGCCCAGATTGTTCAATGCGTCATTCGTCAAGCTATTTGCCAATTCGATCGCCCATAATAAAACCACGATACAAACGAGGAGATTTCCCTGCGCTTTAAGTTCTTGAAAGAGTCCGCTTGCTTCTTGCTGGGCCGAGCCGAGTTGGGGTGAGGAATTGCGTGACGACATGATTGAATTCCGAGTATGTTCTAGTACGACTTGTGATAGTGCTAATGTAGCTTATTCTTTTAAAATCATGGCTTAAAATCATGGCCCAAAACCCTCCCCCATCGCGCCATCTATCATTTTCCATAGGACTTGCCATCTGGGGTTATAAAAATTGGTTGGGGACATTCTTCCCTGAAAAAACACCCGCCCAGAATTTTTTGAAATGCTATGGCGATCGCTTTTCTATTGTAGAAGGCAATACGACTTTTTACTCGATTCCCTCGCCGGAAACAGTTAAACGCTGGAAAACGGAAACTCAGCCGGGATTTAAATTTTTTCCGAAACTTCCTAAGTCCGTCACTCACAACGGTCGCCTCATGCCCTATTTACCCCAAGCCTTTCAGTTTCTTGAATTGATGCAGGGATTGGACGATCGGTTAGGGGGATTATTTTTGCAATTGCCCCCGAGTTATAGTGCAGCTCACTTTACAGATTTGGAACTATTTTTATCGACTTGGCGATCGGTAACTCAGGCCCCATTATTCCTTGAAGTCCGTCATCTCACTTGGTTTGAAACTCCTGACCGCGATCGGTTAAACCAACTACTAACGATGCATCAAATCGATCGTGTCCTGCTCGATACTCGCCCTATTTACAACGCAAACGATAATCCTCAACAATACTCAGTAAACAAAAAGCCCAATGTTCCCTTGCAACCGATCGTCACAGCGGGAACCGCATTTGTGAGATACATCAGCCATCCGATCCGCGATCGTAATACCGAATATTTAATGGAATGGGTGGAACAGGTTGAGACTTGGTTGAATCAGGGGAAAACAGTCTATTTTTTTGTGCATTGTCCCTTGGAGGAGAACTCTCCGCAAAATGCCCAATATTTTCAAGACTTACTCGAACGATCGGGCCTCAACGTGCCGCCGTTACCGTGGAACCTTCTACCCCCGCCTGAATTGGAGCAGTTAGAGCTTTTCCCTCTATAGTTTTTGCTTGTTGAGGCATTTCATGAATCTCCTTTATTGCTTAGATCATCCACCCTCTACAAGACTTAGTATTTACGGTTTAACTGGGTTCAGATTTGTCTAATAGTGTCTCAATGAATTTGTAAAGTTCGCCTTCGGGATAGTCTTGTAATTGTAAATCTTTGAGTTCAATTAAACCTTGAGCGAGTTCGATCGATCGGCTTTTGTAGCTGTTGTGGGCTGCGAGAAGATCTGTGAAAATCTCTTGTTCAACCTGTTGTCGGCTGGCGGTTTCACCCAGCGGCGTTTCAAAGGCAAGGGTGTCTACGTTGTAGCGTAGTAAAAAAATAAGGGCGTTAGTTTGAGCTTGTAGTTCTTGTTGAAGGGTTTTGGTGTCGAGATCCAGCCTATCGAACCCCACACTACCTTCAATTCGGAGTTCGACGATCGGTTGGACTTCGGGGTTGATTTTTTTACTCTTGAGCGCGCCTTCAACCAGATCAGTAATTTTTCGCGTTACTTCTTCTAGGCTTTCATTGCCCGTGGTTTTGCATTGAAGTCGGACGATCGGGCGCTGGTGATAATCCGTTTTTAGTTCAGCTTTGATAATAATTTCGTTATTAATTTGGTTGATTTCTACTAAAAATGCTCCACGATCGAAGTCGGCTTCTTGAGTACTATTGGCTTCCAGAGAACCGGGATTGAAGACCCAGCCTTCTTCTTGATAGCTTTTGTGAATGTGGCCTAGCGCCAGATAATCAACGCCTGCTTTCTTCAATGGCAGCAGTTCAATGTACCGCAGTGCGCCTTGGTAGCGTGCAATTTGGCCTTCGAGTCCATGGTGAAAAAGCATCACGGTAGGACCGTCAAATTTAGGTACGTTATCGATCGCTGTCACCAAGGTTTCAATCATTTTTGGTGCCGATGAACCATACCATTGCGAACCCATGACCCGCACACCACAAGGCAAATCAATATAGCCACCCTTCAGATATTCTGTATCCCAGGGTTCATAAGAAATTTTGCCATCGATCGCTTCCGGTTCAAGCAAAATCACCAATCCATCATCAGAGAGATATTTTAGCCAGTTGGTAATGGTTCCGAAGGGGCGATTGTCGTGGTTACCTTCGATCGCGATTGTAGTGATGCCCGCATCTTTGAGCATGGAAAAGCAATCTTTGGCTTGATTCAGAATAGCGGGTTGGATAGTACGATGCTCGAACAAATCTCCAGCAATCACCACAAAATCCACCTGGGCCTCGATCGCATGTTTTTTCAATACGTCTTTGAGGGCGAGGTAAAAGTCCTTGGTTCGCTCTTTGTTGTCGTAATGATCGAAGCCGAGGTGAATGTCGGCAATATGCAAAAATCGGGCCATGGTGGATACGATCGGGTTAATACCTTTGAACTATATCCTGATTATTGGGTGGATGATTCTAAGTTGTATATTCAGCATTAATTTTTACGTAGTCATAACTCAGGTCACAACCCCACGCAGTCCCGTTTCCAGGGCCGTTACCGATCGATAATGTAATGACTACTGGATGGTTTACAAACTGCACCGTTGCCGTTTCCCGCTCAAACACCGTCGGCAGATTGCCCTCTAGAACTTGTAACTCATTGCTATTTTCAGAGCTAATGACCGCACGGGACTTGAGGGGATGGGCACTAGCCTCCGCCTGCGCCGTCATGTAAGCGTTCGCTGCCACCCGATCGAACTCTAACGGCTGACCCTCTTTGAGTAATTGATAGTCTCCCAGCCAAATTTCCAATTGATTTTGATCAAAGGCAACTCCCGCACGTCCGGCGGCTCCAGCAATCCGGCCCCAATTTGGATCACGTCCATAGATTGCGGCTTTCGTCAGGGACGATCCGGCGACGGTTTTTGCAATTAGTCGAGCGGCGACATCGTTGAGTGCTCCTGTGACTTGGACTTCGATTAAACAGGTTGCGCCTTCCCCGTCTCTTGCTATTGATTTAGCCAGATAACGACAAACCTCAGTGAGCATGGCTTCGAGGCGTTCTGCATCTGCATTCATCGTGGTAATGACAGGCGTGCGGGACTGACCATTGGCCAAGGCAATCAACGAGTCATTGGTGCTGGTGTCGCCATCGACGGTGATTTGGTTAAAGCTTTTGTTGGCGGCGCGGGTGAGCATGTCTTGCCAGAGATGGGGCGAGACGGCAGCATCACAGGTGACAAAGGACAGCATCGTAGCCATATTTGGATGGATCATG
>JAYUEW010000078.1:0-3259 GCA_043739045.1 Synechococcales cyanobacterium | reverse complement strand
TGGAATTAGAAGCAAAAGGCTATGACTGGATTTTGGAAGGTGCGGCAGTATGAGCATTGAAGTGAAATTGCAAGGTCATGAACTCACGGATGCGGAAGTCAATCCGACGATCGCAGCCAGCAAAGCCCAAATTAAAGTCGATCGGACCGCCTATCTCACCGATTTAGTTAAACTGCGAAATCCTGAGATTCCCGATTGGATGCAACAGACGCGGGACCATGCCAGCGCGATCGTCCAAGAACTTGCCATTCCCTCATCACGGGATGAAGATTGGAGATTCACCGATTTATCTGCCTTGTTAGCAACGCAATTCAAATCGGTAACTGAACCTTCTGCCTTGGGATTTGAACAGATTAAATCCTACATGCTCCCTGAATCCGTCAATAGTCGTTTAGTGTTTGTGGATGGGGTTTATGCGGCGGATTTGTCGGCTGTTGATGATCTCCCCGAAGACACGTTGGTGGGAAGTTTGGCGCAAGTACAGGAATTTCTGCCCCAGGTTAGTGACTATTTTGCTAAACAACCGGGCGCCGAAGAAGTGTTTACAGCATTAAATACGTCGAGTGTGATTGATGGTGCGATCGTTTGGATTCCAAAGGATCAGATTGTTAATACTCCCGTTCATTTGTTGTTTGTTGCGACTGGAACAGCCGAATTTTTAATTCAACCGCGTGTATTAATCATTGCGGGTTCTGGAAGTGATGTGACTGTAGTTGAGGATTATGTCACGTTAAACAATTGTGCTTACTGCACCAATAGCGTGGCTGAAATTCAGGTCGATAATAATGCCAAAGTGAATCATATTCGCATTCAACGGGATAGTAAATCTGCATTTCACATTGGAAAAACGGCTGTCTCTCAAGCGCGGGATGGTGAGTATTCTGGGATTGCCGTGAACTTTGGCGGCGCGATCGCACGTCACAACTGGGAAATCTATTCTAATGGTGAACAAACCCATTCACAATTATTAGGATTAAGCTGGATAACCGACGATCGGACTAGTGACACTCATAGTTTGATTGCATTTAGCAAGCCCCATTGCACTGCAAATCAAATCAATAAATGCATTGCCGATGATAAGTCTCACGGGATTTTCAATGGTCGTATTTGTGTTCCCAAACTTGCACAGCAAACCGATGCCAAGCAATTGAGCCGTAGTCTATTGCTTTCACCCAAAGCCCGCATTGATACGAAACCACAGCTCGAAATTGTGGCCGACAATGTGAAATGTGCCCATGGTGCAACCGTGAGTCAGCTTGAAGATGATGCTGTATTCTATTTGCAAAGTCGCGGGATTGATTCAGAATCGGCGCGGAAGTTATTAACTTATGCGTTTGCGACCGAAGTGATCAATGAGATTAAAGTTGATTCACTGCGGACTAAATTGCAGGAAATGGTGCGATCGGTTACTGAGGCTTGATGCGATCCCCTTAGTCCCTTAACAAGACGGATTTAGGGGAACTTTAGGGGGACCGAAAAACCAGCTTGACAATCTTATTTCAAGAGATTTTAGTATGTCCTTACTCTGGGTATATTTCAATCTCTTTTGAATCAATTTACAGCCAATAATCAGCTAAGTTCTTCATCATCTAATGAAGAAATACATAATACTAAACAGCCATGTGTGGTCGGTTGATGGATAGTTTTTGCCTCAGAAATCGACCGATCGCCTGGTTTATATGTAATCCCATTGCATATAAAATCGCCCTCTAATACTAATACCGTTTCTCCAGTGGCATGACGATGGGACGGGAGTGGGCCTTCAGTTGGAACACGTAAAAAGAATGCAACTTGACGATTGTTCACATCTACTTTCCATTTGGCATAAGTAGAGCCTTCTGGTGTGGATAAGGGCTGCCAGATTTTAATTGTATTTGCGATCCTAATTAATGATTTTATAGGTCTTAATAGCAGTCGCTGAAATTCCGGTGATGTATTAAATTCAGGCAAATTTAACCGTGCCATCAGCCTGGATTTTAGACTGGCAGGCAGGGGAACTAGAGGTACTGAGTAAGCAGCAATTTCAAATTCCAAAATTTCAGATGCTGAAACAAGGCAAACCTCTTCCGAAGCTGGAATTGCTGATAAATAAGGCATATCCATAATATCTTCGGAATTGAATTTGGGTCTATCAAAGTCCTTCATTGTTACTCACTGTGTGTGATTACTATTTTAAACGAAATTTTTAAACTTTATACTGAATCTCTAAACCAAGGTTGTAAAGACGATCGGAGTTTGTCTAAGCCCAATCTAATTCGGGTCTTGACCGTACCGAGGGCCAGTCCAGTTTGGTCGGAAATTTCTCTATGGCTAAGACCACCATAATATGACAGTTCTAGTACTTGACGCTGTTCAATAGGTAGCTTTCCCATAGCGTTTGCCACTAGTTCTCGACGTTCAGAAATTTCAACATCTTCATTCTCAAGAACTTGATCAACGGCATCAAAAGCAATTAATGCATCCGTCACCTTTCCTCGTCGCTGACCGCTCCGAAGCCGATCGAAAATTCGACTACGAGCAATCATGAATAGCCAAGTATCGACTCTGGCTTTGGCTTGGTCATAACGGTCCGCAGTCCGCCATACCTGAGCAAAGACATCCATAAGCACTTCCTCACTCTCTTCCACGGAGCCTAGACTGCGGTAAGCGATCGAGTAAATGATTTGGGCATAGCGATCGTAGAGTTGAGACAACGCAGTTTGGTTTTGCTGGGCGATCTGGGTCATCCATTGCGGTTCATCCGAGTGATGGAAGGATCCGGAAGCCATAAAAGTATGTATAAATTATTGAATAATATATATTTATAATTTATATATTATTCAATATAATCTATGTCCTTGTCAAGAACCTAGAATGCGGTAAGCGATCGAGTAAATGATTTGGGCATAGCGATCGTAGAGTTGAGACAATGCAGTTTGATTTTGCTGGGCGATCTGGGTCATCCATTGCGGTTCATCCGAGTGATGGAAGAATCTGAAAGCTATAAAAGTATGTCAAAGTTATGGAATAAGATGCAAATTCTAAAGTTAGTTTACCCAATTTAATCTAAATCTTTGTCAATTTTTCGATCGCAATAGGGCCGAGAATAGCTTAAAGGTGGCTCCAATGAATGTTGATGTAAAAATTCCGAATTATACATCACATCTTCGGTTCGACCATCATAAACAATCTCACCTTGACTTAAAATAATGGTTCGGCTACAAAGTTCTAATGCTAAATCTAAATCATGGGTCGCAATCAATTGAGTAATGGGCAATGA
>JAYUEW010000077.1:0-10937 GCA_043739045.1 Synechococcales cyanobacterium | reverse complement strand
CTGAGAATCACAATGTCATATTCACCCACATTAAATTGCGCTTCAACAGTCACGCCTTGAGCTTTCTCTCGGGCACGATTAGAGGCGATCGGTGCTGGTACGGCAGTAGGGAGTGGTAAACCAAAAGATTCATACCGCCTAACGGGTTCACAGGGATTTGCGTCAAAGTATTCTACTAATCGCGGCGCACTGAAGGCATCAAGGCGCTCCATGATGGTTGGATTTGCGACTTTGACTTGTTCTTTTTTTAGCACTGTAGGGACTGGGACAACCATGGCAAAATCTTTCGCTTCGCCTTGGTAATCGTTGGCCATGGTGAGAATGGTTCGATCGTTGGCGCGGGCGATCGCAACTTGGGAGGCTTGGTTATAGAGTTTGGTATCTGCCTTTGCAACGTAGAAGCCACAGAAGGCAAGGGCGGGTAATGAATTTGTAAATACTAAAAATAATGAAAGCGCTATGGCAAAAAACGATCGAATCATAGTCATGACGATTACCAAAATGAATGAATTTAGACGGACTTAATTTCGGGAGTGATAGCACTGGGGAGATTGAACCAATCAAATCGATCGTCTTTGAAAATCCAATCGAAAAGAATGGTGAGTGGTGCAGCTAGAAACAATGCAAAAAAGACAGCCGTGGTCATGAAAAAGTAATTTCTTAAAATAAAAGTGATCAATGCGATCGTAAATGTCCAAATGATTCGGGCGGGTTTTGCATTGGGAATAGTGCGCGGATCGGTAATCATAAAAAATGAAAACATGATCAATGAACCGCTCATCATCCGATGACTCCACACATCCCAAGTCCAGCCGAGGTATACATTACGCAATGCTTCCATGGCGAAATAGAACGAAAGAAATGCGATCGTGGTGTCCCAACGGCCCACTTTTTTCAGCACTAATCCACCACAAATTAAGAACATTCCCACATACCACATGGATTCTCCCCATTGACCCGGTGAAACCCAGGCTTCATTGGTGAAGAGAACAGCACAGACAATGCCAAAGTTAGCAGGATTGAAGATGTGTTTTTGATTGAATTGCAACAGAAATTTGGATAGAACTGCGATCGTTGCCGCAAATGCCATGGCCCATGGATGATCAACGCGAAGTAGAACGGATAATCCTAAGGCGGTGATCATTGGGCTGTAGAACTGGGAAGATCCCCCTAAATCCCCATTGTGAAGGGGAACTAAGAGATTTTTTGAGTTCTTTAGTTTTAGGCAGAGGTATTGGGTGGTGAGGGCAGTTACGATCGCGGTGAGGACGACTTCAATATGGAGTTGCCAGTCACGGGTGATGAAGCCGAGGAGTAGGAAACTCGTGAGGAAGCCGATTTGATATAGGCGAGCGTCGATCGGGGTGCGCATACGCAGAGGCCAAGGTAACGGTGTCTGAATTATGGCGCTTGCGATCGGTCTGGGTGGTCTGGTTTCATAAAATGAAACTTGATTATTGGACAACTGTATCTAGATCGATAAACGTAGATAATTGGACAAGTTGGAGAGTAATCTTTGATGTCGATCGATCGAGATAAATCCTAAGAGGGTGTTTGAAAAGTCCTTGGGTTGGTATCAAAAGACCCGATCCCCCTAGCCCCCTTAAAAAGGGGGAACCAGAATCCAGCTCATAGTCTCCCTTTTTAAGGGGGATTTAGGGGGATTGGGTGTTGATTATCACCACGATTGACTTTTCAAACACCCTCTAAGCGACCCATGACTTCGGAACGACGGGCGATCGCCATTAAGACTACATCACGTTCCTTCATAGAGTGGGTTTACTTATTTGAGTTGGGAAATTTCGTAGTTAGGGTCATCATCGCCATAGGCACGGGATAGCCCAGACATAGAAAGTCCTGACCATTCCAAAGCTTCGGTGCTTGGGTTGATCAGGATGAGTAGAGATGTTCCTTCTGGTAGGTCGATCGGGCGGATAGGCTCGATTTTGCCATTTTTCACGATCGCTAATACGTTCGTAGACATAAGCCATTCCCTTGAAGAACGATGGCTTTATGGTAGCAAGATTAAGCGGTGATGATGTTCCTAATGTTTTGGATGAGTCCTACATGCGCCATTTGGTCATGGTGCTGAGGTAGTCGCCTTGCCTGTCGGGGTGCGGTTGAATTTTGCTCCAGGCTGAATGGTCGCAAAAGTTGAGGACGCAGAGATGGTCTATGGTTTCTTGGATGCCGTCGCGGGTTCCGATGAGAAGAATGCGCGTAGGTTCGGCGTTGGATCGGTTGGATCGAACGGGGACGGGAGGAGCCATGTTCATGGTAATTTTTAGCTTTTTCTAGGGTGGAAAAAACCAAAAACTTGAGCCACCCCACGGTGATGCGTTAGTGGGATGGCTCAAAGGCTGCGTGGTAACATAGCCGGAGACCGCCCGCTGGACTGTTCAGCGCGTGTGGTTTAGCCGTTGGCTGGTGTTCGTTGCACCAGCCATCGGTGCTCAAATTTTTGGGGCCAGATGCTTGGTTGCATCTTGTAGGATTTAGCGTAGCGGATTTGATCTGGGTTTTCAAGCGTGTGGCGGATGGAGTTTTTTAGGTTTGTTTGAGGGAAAAATGATTCCCGTTCCCGGTGGTTGGCCAACGATCGTAACAAAAGGGTTCTGGTTCATTATTAAACGCCGATCGTTTTTTATGGATAGGGCTGTTTTTGTGGAAGTGCGATCGGCTGACAGAATCGATATTTCTTCCTACAATAGGACGGATAGGTAAAAATGTTCTCCTTTTGTCTTAGAGGGTCTGCGGACTTTTTCTGCCCATCACTCTTGAGCTAGGTAGATGTGTGGAAATTTTTCACCTACTAATTGTTGGCTGTCTCAATCTATTGGAGTAAATATGGCTGAGATCGACAGTATTTTTGATGCCAATGGCACGGATGAAGTTTACTGCGCTATTAAAGATGAAATAAATTCTCGTTGCCAAGAAGCCAAGATATTTGTTGAACAGCTTTGGGGAAAGACACATGAATATCTTGATTCAGATATCCTGAAAGAGCTGCCAGTTCAGTTTCACCAGCGTTTCTGGGAAATTTATCTAGCAGCATCGTTGCTTGAAGCAGGTTTGAACCTTCAACGTAGTAGTGGTCGAGATGGTCCAGACATTTGCATTAGTGGTGATAATGGCTCAAAAGTATGGGTAGAAGCTGTTACAGCATCCTCAGGACAAGGAAACGATGCCGTTCAAGAAGCAGAATTTGGTACCGTAAGATCCATCCCCGACGACCAAATCAAGCTTCGGTTATTGAATGCATTTGCTGAAAAAAGTAGAAAGCACAAGCGCTACAGAGAGAAGGGTTGGGTTAGTTCAGAAGAACCGTATATTATTGCCATTAATGTAGCTCAAGTTCCTTCTGCAAGTCTTGAGCTTGAAATCCCCAGAATCGTCAGATCTCTTTTACCCTTTGGACCTCAAGTTTTGCATTTGAATAGGGAGACTGGGAAGGTTACTGGAATTGGGTATGAGGATCAAGGGAAAATCATTAAAGCATCTGGCACAGAAATAGAGACTAATGCCTTTCTGAATCCTGAATATTCTGGAATAAGTGCTGTTATTTATTCATGTGTAGATGTTTTCAATCATCCAACAGAGATTAGCAGGGCACTCTTATTGTTTCATAACCCTCTAGCAACGACTCCGTTACCGTTGAGCTTCTTAAAAAAAGGCTACGAATATTGGGTCGATGAACATCTCAAAAACAAAAATTGGAATCAAGGAGAATCATCAGTGTGATGCCCGACAACTAACAACCGCGCTGCACCGGAACGTCTAAGTTAGTCGGTTAAGTTACAAAGGTTATCTGCGTCCGGTGAGCGCGAACGTTAAACCGACACTAAGGCGATTGTTCTATCTAAACACCCGATCGCTTTCCAAAGACACGCGATCGCCCTTTCTCATAGGTGCGATCGGGGACAAACATCAAAGACTGATTGCGGTCGATAAAACATCGAACTCTAAGAAAATTCGTTCTTCGATCGAACCTCGCAATTGTTAGCGATCGCCTTGAATCGAGTTATCCTGAGGTTAAGGTTTTATCTTTCGATCATCTTCTATTGATAGGTCTGTTTTGAGTTGAGGGGCGATCAGTTTTAGGAGAATCGGTTTCCTTTAGGTTCGCTTAAGGGAAATTTTCGATGCGATCGGTTATCATTTCGTTGTGGGTGAAGAAGATTCCGAAATGTCCATTCTAAATGACGTGATATGCGGAAAATTTTGGCCTATCACGTCAAATTGGGATTGTTTTAGAAAATTTCTGCCTAGTGTAATTGTTGTATATGATAACCATCGGAGATTTAAGCATGGCAAGAAAGCCAATTACTATTGGTTCTAACGAGTTTAAATTTCAGAAAGATGCACTTGCGTTCTACAAAGAAATATTAACTCGCAGTAGGGCAAATGCCAAAATCAAAGGTGAAGATCACGAGCATCTTCTCGCCTTAATAGAACGTCATCCCGATGCAGTACAAAAAATCGGAGTAGGAATAACGTATTTCTATAAAGCCCCTACAGAAATGGGAACTAGTTGTTTTTGGATTCATAGAATTGACGGTAGCAAGACTGATTTTTCATATCTTTCTGCGGTTACGGCAAAGAGTAAGTCACTATATCAAAAATTTGCAGACGCATGTAGACATGCTGTCCGCAATGATTTAAGAAAAACAAAAGAAGAATTCTTTAAGAACCATGCTGATGAAAAAGGTTGCATTGAATGTGAAGTTAGCGGAAATAAAATTACAATTTACGAAAGCCATTTAGACCATAAAAAACCACTAACATTTCAGGTCATAGTCATAACATTTATTCATGCTAATCAAATTGAAATAAACAATGAAATGCTTTCTCTATCCGTTGACGGCCAATTTGAGACTGAGTTCTTAGATATCTCCTTAAAAGAGAAATTTAGAGAGTTTCATCATAGGGTTGCGCAACTTAGAATCATCAATCCTAAAGCCAATTTAAGCTTAGGTGGTTCAGAGCGCATACTAAAAAGTAAGCGACCTGTGATCATCATAACTTCCTAAAGCACATAAAAAGGCGTTGAGGCTCGCGACTTCGTCGCTGGACAACTATCAAAGACTATTCACTTAACCGTTGGCAACGCCTTCCGGAAAGGGGAATCACCCCACCCCACAGTCCAAACCCCGATCGATCGTCTTTGTGAATCGATCCCTTCCTCATGTGTGCGATCGAGGACGAACATCAAAGACTCACTGTTAGAATATAGTGGATGTAATTCAGGCAGGTTTCAAAGGGTAAAGTCATGCTTCCAATGGAACAAACAAAAGAAAAGCTAGACGCATTATCGGACGATCGCTGGATTGCAATCTCCGGACTCGTTGAAGGCTGGATGGAAACACAACAAAATGACTCAGCCCCGATCGTCTCTAAAGCCGCTCAAGCGATCGTGAATGACTGGATTTTAAACCGCTTGCCCGATCGTTTTACAGCCCTAGAACCCAAACGAATGGCTGCCGGAGACATTTGGTGTGTTCCCGTCGGTTTGGCCTATCCTAACATTGGCATCATTGGTCAAGTAGGCGAAGTTCTCGTCAGTGCCTTTTCCGGCGGTGTCATTTCTGCCACTCGACCTGAAGCCATGAAAGCGATCGCAATCAACTGTTATACCGATCGAGAAGATGAAATCAAAGCCGCTTTTTTATCGACAAGAAACGCCTGATTCCTGTGTTCCCACCTGCTTACGAATGGTTCTTGCAGGATTTGAAATGTATTATTCTGAAGCTGAACTTTGTAAAATGTGTGACTGTACAATGTTTGGCACAGAAGCATTTCAAGCAGTAAAAGCTGCTCGTAATCTAGGTTGTCTAAAAACAAATAAATATAATCTCACCCTGAAAGACTTAGTGACATTGCTGCTACACGAACTCTATCCCATTGTTTATGTTGAATTACAGCCGATCGACCAAACCTTTGGGACTCACGCCATAGTGGTTCTTTCGATCGATGAAATGACCGTCAATGTTTTAGATCCGATGGTTGGAGAACGAGAATTAAAGCGATCGTTGTTTGAAGCTGCTTGGGCATTCACCAAAGGACTTACGATCGTGGTCGATCGATAAACCGTTGGGTCACGCCCCGGAGTAGGAATCGCCCCACCCAAGCCACCCGATCGATCGTCCTTGTGAATCGATCGTCCCACCCCAAGCCACCTAAATGCCAGACCCGATCGGCTATAGTAGAAAAGCGTCTCGATGATAAGGAAAGACTCTCATGAGCGTTGATGAATTGATTGCCGCTGCTAACACGCTGAATGAGCCAGACCTCGATCGGGTTCTACATCAAATCGCAACACTACGAGCACAACGTAAATCACCTCTCCTGCCTGAAGAAGAATCAAAACTACTATTACAAATCAATCAACCCGTCCCTTCAGATTTGCGATCGAACTATCAAGTTCTTCGGGGAAAACGAGAAGCTGAGACCTTAACCGATGACGAATACGAGCGCTTAATTCAACTCAGTGAACAAATTGAATCGATCGGAGCGGAACGTTTAGAAGCCTTAGCAACGCTAGCACAACTGCGTCAAACGTCATTAGTTGACTTGATGAAAACCCTCGGAATAGCTCCTGTGAGCTATGTCTAGCGCTTACGTTTCAGTGGCATTGAGACAAATGGTGTTCGATCGTGCTCAAGGCGTTTGCGAATATTGTAAAAGTCAGGCAAAATTTGCGATCGATCCATTGGTCATTGACCATGTTTACCCCGTTAGTTTAGGCGGAAAGACGATCGGCGAAAATCTCGCCTTAGCCTGTCAAACCTGCAACAACTGCAAATATATAAAAACCGAAGCACCTGATCCGATCACAGAGCAAAAAGTGCCACTTTTTTAGCCTCGTCAGATGTTGTGGTCTGAGCATTTCGATTGGAGTGAAGATTTTACGCAAATGCTTGGTATAACACCGACTGGCCGAGCCACGATCGCGCTCCTTCAGACCAATCGTCCCGGCGTTATTAACATGCGTCGAGTGCTGGTCATAATGGGCAATCATCCAGCATAAATGACCCCCGATCGCCCCCTCCCAAGCAACCCGATCGATCATTTTTGTGAATCGATCGATCGTTTGTTATTAAAGTCCTCTGGTTCTTCAATCAATGGAACTGCTTTGGCTTGAGCGGCTGAGCACGCGGCCCACATAAACGATCGCGATCGTGGCTTGAGTTTATACTGAGTTTGAATAGAAATAGTTCTACGAGGCTTCCATGTCCATTGCGATCATTGAAGCGATTAAAACCCTTGCCGAAGCAGAAGGACGATTTAGGATCACACGATCGGAAGATCCAGCGTTTTTTCCGGAGTGGCGATCGGATTTGCCAGCGCTGACAAGTTCTGAGACGACTGATCTCATTGAGTTGCGGCGACGATACTTGTATCAACGATCGGAAGGACGGCTTTTGGAAGGAACTGTGACTTTATTAATGGTTGCGCCATTGCTGACGGTGGCTGGTTTTTATGATCCGCCGTTTCGGGTGAGGGCGGAAGAATCGGTGCAGTTGGAATTGGATGATGAAGATGAATCGTTGCAAGGACGAATTGACGTTTTGGTGGTGTTGAATCAGCTTTGGGTGGTGGTGCTGGAGTCAAAGAAGACGGCGTTGTCGGTGTGGACGGCACTCCCGCAGACATTGGCCTACCTGATGGCAAATCCTCGGCCTGAGTTGCCAAGTTTTGGGATTGTGACGAATGGCGATGAGATTTTCTTTGTAAAGTTGGTGCAGGCCGATCAATGTTATGCCGTTTCGCGAGTGTTTTCGCCGTTTGTGTCGGGAGATGAACTCTATGGGGTGTTGCAAGTATTGAAGCGGATGGGGAAAGAGGCAAGTGAGGCGATCGATTCTCCTAAGAGTTCTCTGTTGCTTTAAGAGCGATCGATGTTTCTGGACTAACCATCGATGCTTCATTATTAAACGCCGATCGTTTTGAACAAAAGGCTGTTTCTTTTGGACTAACCATCGATGATTCTCTACAAAACGTCGATGATTATTAGAGAGTTGTCGATCGTTTTGGATGAAAGGTCGATCGTTTGTTATTAAAGTCCTCTGGTTCTTCAATAAATAGAACTGTTTTGGCGTGAGCGGATGAGATCTCTTTAAGTTTGCTTAAGGGAAACTGGAGGGACGATCGGTTACTGTTTTTAGGGCTACGAAAATTTTGAGCGGTTTATTGTGAATAGTATGATGTGCGGACAGTTTCTGCCTATCCTTCCAAATTTAGGATGATAGATAGAAATTTTCCACCTACTAAACGTTAGACCGCTTAGGTTTTGGTTAAGGTGCCATCTAGATCTTGTCTGTTAGAGAATGATTGAAAGTTGAAAGTTATTCGGAGCTAAGCTTGATTATGAGTAGTAAGTTTTTTGTGAAATTTGGTCTGAAGTCTCTGCTACTTGTTAGTTTTCTTCTAAGGATGGATCAGCTACAAGCTCAACCCTTACAGGAAAGAAGTAATAAGCAGCTAAATTGTGATGGTAAGCAGACTTTAACAGCAAGTGGTTGTGCTGGAGATGGTTTAGAACCAGAAGAACAAAAGCTGTACGATTTGATCAATAAATATCGGGCTGAAAATGGGTTGGCACCTATTCCGTTGTCGTCTTCTCTAACTTTAGTAGCTAATCGTCATGTTTTGGATCTTGATAAGAATATAGGTGATCTAACTCATGCCTGGAGCGATTGCCCATATGATGCCTCAGATCCCTCTACTTATCGTTGTATGTGGAATGCACCTCAGCGACTTGGTACTGCCTACAAAGGCAACGGATATGAGAATGCTCATGGTGGTTCAGGTGGATATCGAGCTACGGCTGAATCAGCGTTTCGCTCTTGGAGAGGCAGTAGTGATCACAACGCAGTCATTCTTAATCAAGGTATGTGGAAGGATACGCAGTGGAGAGCTTTAGGTATTGGGATCTATCAAGGTTATGCCGTATTATGGTTCGGCGAAGAAGTTGATCCTTAACCGCTTTCTCAATAGTTTCCCCATTTTCACGCGGTCTAACAATTGCAGTGCAGTGCAGCGGATTGACCGAAACCGCTTTGGTTGGATGCAAAGATCTTGACAACCGCTGACCGCAACCGTTAAATCGACACTGAAGCGATCGCTTTCCCAAATACGCGATCGTCCTTTCTCATAGGTGCGATCGAGGACGCACACCAAAGACTAACTGCGATCGAACCTTACGATCAAATGTTAAGAGAAAGCTGATCGATCGTTCTAGTGAATCAATCGCCCTTTCTCATGTGTGCGATCGAGAACAAATATCGAAGACTAGCTGCGATCGGCAAGACATTCAATACTAAGAGAAAAAGCGATCGTTCTGGTGAATCGATTGATTGCGGTCTGAATCAACGATTTTTTGGTGTGATATCCTAGGACTATGGACTTTGAATGGGACGAATCTAAAAATAGGAGTAATCAACAAAGACATGGCTTAGACTTTACCGAAGCTAAACGACTCTTTAACCCTTCGCTACTCGTGGACATTGACGATCGGGAAGACTATGGTGAAGAACGCTATGTCGGACTTGGTTTGCTAGATGGGCGAGTCGTAGTTGTAATCTTCACTCAGCCTGATGACGACACTGTTCGGGTTATTTCATTGCGAAAGGCAAACTCTTATGAAAGACAGCAATATGGCGAATATTTCTAAGACAGACTGGGCTAGAGTTGATGCGATGACTGATGCAGACATCGATACCTCAGATAGCCCAATTTTGACGGAGCAATTTTTCTCCACAGCAAAACCATGGTCTTCCGTAAAGGCTAAACCTCAAATCTCGGTGAGTGTAGATTCTGAGACATTAGCTTGGTTTGAAGAGCAAGGGCAAGACTCCGAACGACATTTGGCTGCGGCATTGAGGATTTATGCAGAAGCCCAGAAATATGCGGGTATCCGATCGGCTTGAATTACTAACGATCGTTCTAGTGAATCAAATCGATCGTTCTGGTGAATCGATCGATTTCTAGCGCGGCATGAGTTCGTCTAAGGTGAAGTGAAGATGGGGGAAGAGATGCGAGTAAATTGTTTCTCCCAGGTGGAACTGGGTTTGGTTATACTGGCCGTTAATCAATGTATTGACGGTAAAGGTTGGTTGCTTGGGGCTACCGATGAAGCGAGTGCCGCCTAAGCCTCGAAAGTCAGCAATCCAGTATTCTGGGATTTCTAAGAACGCGTATTCTTCAACTTTTCGCGCATAGTCATCCTGCCAATTGCTACTGGTGACTTCTGCGACAAGTTTGATACTGCTGCCATTACAGACGATCGGTTCTCGCTGCCAGAGAGGTTCTTGTTTTAGTGCGATTTCGTCTAGGACAATGACATCAGGACGCAAGACCGTGGCGAGGGCGGCAGGGGGCTGAATGAGGCAGTTTTTGGGGACAATCCAAGGCTGTTGGATTTGTCGAATTGTGCTGTAGAGGATGCCTGCTAGAGTTCCGGCAACGCTTTCATGAGGTCCAGTCGGTTCCAAGTCTCTGAGTTCTCCATCAATGAGTTCATAGCGGGTGTCTTCACCGTACTGGTCAATGAATTCTCTGGCGGTGAGGGTTGGTTTTTGGGTTGGGTATAGGAGGGTTGGGGTCATAGGAGAAGCGTCCTCGACGGTTAATATTTATTTTAGATGATTTTATGGGGGCGATCGCTTTGATAAGGTAGTCACTCAAACATCATTACTAACTGTTCTATGAGTTATCAAACGATCGATCAGATGGTCTTTAAATCGTCGATCGACATCGGAGCAGTAATATACTTGTGACCCTTTAATATTCTGTGCCACTTCTAGATCGTGACCGAGACCAAACGGTTCGAGAAATATACTAAACCCAATGCGTGCGGGTAAAATCTCACAGCCAAACAAGTCAGGCATGGTGACGTAGCCAACTGCCAGCGCATCAAAGGGATAGAATCCCTGCTT
>JAYUEW010000076.1:0-23671 GCA_043739045.1 Synechococcales cyanobacterium | reverse complement strand
TTGGCGGGTTTGACGCGAACCCATAGTAGTGGTTTTGATTTGACTCAGAGTTTGACGTTTGAGGCGATCGAATCGGCGATCGAACGTCAATCTTTAGTCCTAACTGCTGTGGAACAACCATTAATGCATCATCCGTCAATTTTGCTGAATGATGAAGAAACTTGGCGCTGGTGCAATGGTCAGAAAATAGCGCCGCCGGATAAAGAGTTGCCAGTAGGTCAAGTGTGCCGCGCTAGACGATTGAATCCTGATACCCAACAGGAAGATTTTTTAGGAATTGCTGAAGTTGAAGCCCGTGAGGAATTTGTGTTTTTGCGTGCGAAAATGGCCTATGCGGAATGCCCGTGCGATCGGCCTTTGGAAGATCCATTGAGTTCAGAACCAGACCATGATTCTCCATAGTTTCTGGTAAACTTATAAAACCGAAGTCATTACGACTTTGCCCACCTGTTTTGCCCACCTATTTTAATTTTGCCGCTAACGTCATGATGGAAAATGCTGTTGAAAACGCGATTGAAAACGTCGTCATTATTGGATCCGGTCCTGCGGGATATACGGCGGCGATCTATGCGGGGCGGGCGAACTTGAAGCCGTTGATGTTTGAAGGGCAACAGATGGGCGGAGTTCCGGGCGGACAGCTCATGACGACCTTGGAAGTGGAGAATTTTCCTGGATTTCCGGAGGGCATTACGGGACCAGAGTTGATGGTACGAATGAAGGCTCAGGCGGCACGGTGGGGTGCGGAGTTACATACGGAAGATGTGATTTCGGTGGATTTGGGACAACGGCCTTTTGTGATTACTTCAACCGATCGGACGGTGCGCGCCCACAGTATTATCATTGCGACCGGAGCGACGGCTAAACGGTTAGGGTTGCCGAGTGAAGCGCAATATTGGAATTCGGGAATGTCGGCTTGTGCGATTTGTGATGGGGCTTCGCCAATTTTTAAAAATGCGCCTTTGGTGATCATTGGGGGCGGTGATACGGCGGCTGAAGAGGGCGTGTATTTAACGAAATATGGCACTCATGTTCATATGTTGGTGCGCGGCGACAAATTGCGGGCGAGTAAGGCCATGCAGGACCGTGTTTTAAATAATCCAAAAATTACGATTCATTGGAATACAGAAGCAGTGGATGTATTCGGTGAGAATGGTTTGCTAACGGGTGTGAAAGTGCGCGATCGGCTTACTCAAGCCACTACAGATATTCCAGCGAAAGGGTTATTTTATGCGATCGGTCATAGTCCAAATACCGATATTTTTAAAGGCCAATTAGAACTTGATGAGACTGGATATATTGTCCCGCAAATTGGTACTGTGAAGACCAATATTGAAGGGGTATATGCGGCGGGTGATGTACAAGATCATGAATACCGTCAAGCCATTACGGCGGCGGGAACGGGCTGTGCAGCGGCACTTCTGGCGGAACGGTATTTGTCGATAAATGGTTTGGAAATTGAATTCCATCAAGCAGAAGTGGCTGATGTGATTGAACCTAAACTTGAGACTAAAGCTGAAGCCAAACCTGCGGCAACTACTACTTCGGCAAATTTTGATATTAGTGCAACACGTTATGTGGGCGGGTATGCATTGCGTAAGTTGTATCACGATACCGATCGGCTAATTATGGTGAAGTATGCGTCGCCGAGCTGTGGACCTTGCCATAGTTTGAGTCCGATTTTAAGTAAGGTTGTGGGTGAGTTTGAAGGCCAAATGCATTACATTGAAATTGATATTACGGAAGATCCTGAAATCGCTGAGTCGGCAGGCGTTGTGGGGACTCCAACTATTCAGTTCTTTAAGAACAAAGATAAGGTTGCGGAATTAATGGGTGTGAAGTCAAAGAGTCAATATCGGGAGACGATCGAGACTTATCTTTAAATTGAGAATGGCGAGGGCTGGTCTCTAACCCTTGTTTTGCTGAAGCTACTTTTCAAAGGGGTGAGGGCGATCGGGTTTGAATTGAAAATTGAAGGCATTGAATTGAGAAGGGGACGATCGATATTTAATCTGCCATTGCAACGATTTGTTGTACTGCGCCGCCACATTTGTCTATCTGCAACCTTTCATGCAGAATTGGCTACTCAACCCGCGATCGCCAGTCGAATGCAAAACTCAGTGCCTCGCCCTAACTCTGACTGAACTTCCAAGCTCCCACCATGTTTTTCTACCACAATCTGACGGGCGATCGCCAATCCCAACCCTGTACCTTTACCTACTTCTTTAGTAGTAAACAAGTGGTCAAATACTTTTTGCTTAACCTCTTCAGTCATGCCCTTGCCATTATCAGCGATCGCAATTTTTACATAATTATCTTTCACAGAAGTTGTAATCGCAATAGAGTTAGGGTTCTGTTCAATTTCTGCATAGCTTTTCCCATAATTAGATTCATCTAGGGCATCGATCGCATTTGCCAAGATATTCATAAATACCTGATTCAATTGTCCGGCATAGCATTCTACTTGAGGTAAACTGCCATAGTTTTTGATAACATTAATTTCTGGGCGTTTATCATCTGCTTTGAGACGATGTTTGAGAATTAAGATAGTGCTATCAATGCCCTCGTGGAGATTGAAAGCTACAGGTCGATCGCTATCGGCACGGGAGAAGGTTCTCAAGCTGGTGCTAATGTCTCGAATTCGATCGACCCCAGTTTTCATGGAGCCAATTAATTTGGGCAAATCTTCTCGGATATATTCTAGATCGATCGTTTCAATTTCTTCTTGAATTTCTGGGTCTAATTGTGGGTATTTTTGTTGAACTAAGTCAAGCAAGCCAAACAAATCATTAATGTAATCTAGGGCGGGTTGAATATTGCCACCAAGGAAACCAATAGGGTTATTAATTTCGTGGGCAACTCCGGCAACTAAGTTACCCAAGGCAGACATTTTTTCACTTTGCACCATTTGTAGTTGGGTTTGCTGGAGTTGTTGAAATGCCTGTTCAATTTGTTGTGACTTTTGCCGTAGCTCTATCTCTGACTCTTGCAAGGCTTTTTGGACATACTTACGTTTAATTGCTGAAGCAATTTCATCAGCAACTGAGCTTAATAGCTCTAATACTTCATCATCTAGAGTATGACGTGCAAACATTGCCATTACGCCCATAATTTGATTTTCAACAATCAGCGGATAACCAGCAAAGGCAATCATCCCCTCCCGTTTTGCCCATTCCTTATCGCCAACTCGTGGATCGTTTAATACATCATTGGTCAAATGAGGGCGACATTCTTCAGCAATCAGCCCGATCTTAAATTTTCCCACGGGAACACGAGCATGGGGACCATCTAAATGAATGTATTGTCCAGCACTAGCTTGGAGTTCTAAAACATTTTCAGCAGAATTCAAAGTCCAGACGCGGGCAAAGGCTGCATCTAGATGTTGCACAATTGCTTCTGTAGTGGATTGCAGCATATCAGAGAGATTTTCATGAGTTGTTAATCCGGCATCCACATCTGCCCGAAAAGCCAATTTTTTGTTTTGCAACTGAAGCACTGTCAGCATTTGCGCTAATTCTGTTGCTTTTTCATGCTCATTGTCTTCTGAGCGTTGCAAAATTTGGTAAAGTCGGGCGTTTTCTAGAGAAATAGCTGATTGAGTACAGAGGAAATTAATTACTGTCAGGCGATCGCTCGTAAATACCCCCGCAGTCATTTCATTTTTTAGGTAAAGAATACCCGCTAAATGTCCTTGATTGAGAATTGGCAAACACAGCACACTCTTAGGATTATCTTGGAGAAGATAATCATCAATAACGGGTAAATCTGTTTGTAAATTGTCGATCGTCACCACAGTTTGAGTGCGTTTCACATACTGAATTAATTTGATTGGCACATCAGGATGATCGTCTAAGGGGATTGAGCAAAGTTCTGTGGTTTCAGGAGTTGCGATCGCTTTCACCTGCCAAGTTTCATGATCGGGCAGGACTAATATACACTTACTCCCTCCAGAGTTTTGCAGAATAATTTGGGTCAGTTGCTTGAGCAGTTCATCTAGTTCGATCGTACTGGAGAGAGATTGGGCGGCTTTGATCACCGAGGCAAAATCTAAGGAATCAGAAAGGGTGGTATTAGAAACTTTGGTGGCTGAGTTAGTAATACTTGCTATGGTTTCTAGGACATTAAAACTGGATTGAGGTTGCAGTAAGATCGGTTGGAGCAGTTGGGGATAGCGGGTTTCTAGATCGATAATTTTGGCTTTTGCACCCCAGCGTGCATAACCGTAGTAGGCATCTTGCATGTAACCTGCCGCAACTTTTTCTTTGCCCCAGTTGAGGTAGAATTTAGCCGCGAGTTCGTTGGCCAAAGCTTCTTCTTGGGTGTATTGGTTGGCTTTGGCTCCAGATATGGCGCGATCGTACCAATCACCAGCTTCGTAGTTTCGCCCTAAAACTCGACACTTTTCTGCTTCCACTAAATCCACCTTATGCTGGTGATTCATCGGAGCATATTGTGCCCATTGCTGCTGTAATAGAGTTTGAGTTTGGACTATCTTCTGCCAAGCTTCTGATTGCTGATCTAAAGGTTGGCTTAACTCTGCTAGAGCAATCAGAGAATCATAGAAGTAAAATGCGGGTTCAACTACATTTCCCGCAGCAGCAATTAAATAAGGTCTGGCTTCAACTGCATAGTTTTGGGCTTGATCGATTTCTCCAAACAAGTAGCAAAGCATTAGCTTATGCCAATAAAATAGACACAAACCATATCCATCAACAGTAGACTTTGATTGAGAGAGAAATTCTGCCTCTTGTAGTGCTTCCCCAGCCAAAATGCTTGGATGCTCTGCAAAGCCCAACAAGTTTAAAATAGTCTGCCAATAAATTCGGCAATAGTTTGCTGATGTCAATTGGTTAAACTTCACTAACTCATTGAAGTAAGCGCGAGTATCCTGTTCCAATTTCGCCAGGGGCAGTCCCAACCAAAATGAAGAGAGACAAGACATATTGGCACTGTATCCAGCAAATTCTATGTTCCCGACTTCTAGACCAATCTCATAGCCTTCACGAAACAAAGGCAGCATCTCTCTAGTATGAGCTTTGCGATGTAGGATATTCACTGCCAAAATAAGCAATACTTCAGGTTTAGTTGATTTGTCATCCTTAGAGACACACTGAAATGCTAGTTGTCCGAATTCCACTGCTGAATCCACATCTTGCAAGAAGCTACATAAAATGATGCCATAGAAAGCATAGCTATATGCTGAAGCAAAGGTATATCCATATTGAATCGATAGTCTTACTGACAAAGAAATTAGTAATGGAAGTAAGGGTGATCCAGAAAAGTAAGCTGCGGAAAAGATGCTACTAGCAATCTGAACAATAACAATTTTCTTCTCATCCGTCATTAGGGGTAAGGCAGATAAGTCCTTAATCTCTCTATCTCCAAGAAGTTCCCTGATTTCTTCATATTCATGTTGGATATCTTCCTGCATTACCGTTTCTGGAAAATTTACATCAATATCTTGTAGGATTTGTTTAGCGATCTCAATAGCTTCAAATAATTTGTTTTGAGAAATATTTGATTGAATTCTAATTCGATAAACATTTGTTTTTTCTAATAAAGAATGACCCTTTTCAGTGACTATATTAATATATTGTTCCATTTGTTCAAAAGCACCACAAATAGAAGCAACTTCTGCAGCCAACTCATACAGAGAGAGAGTCATTTCATATTGCTGTTGCCAAGTATCTTTCCCCAGTAAAGACAATCCCAATGTGGCATATTCATGTGCAGCTTGATAGGCAGAAGCAGTTCTGGCTTTTCGGCAAGCAGTCAGATTTAGAAAGGCTAGGCGATCTCGTTCTGTTTGATTAGTAATTAAAGCGGTTCCAAAGTTTAATTGATTGACTAGTTCAAAAATACGTTCTTCTATATCTTTTGAGGAAATTTGTTGTAGAAGTAGTTGTCCAATTTGGTAATGGGCAGCCTGTTTTTGGTCATCTGGAATCAACGAATAAGCGGCTTGCTGAACCCGATCGTGCAAAAATCGATAGGTCGGATTAGCAGAGTTCTGAACATCTATTTGTTCCGCATCTTGGAAGAACTTATAGACTTGGCTAGTAGGTAAAATCAACCCTTCTTGCAACGCTTTCCACAATGCCGTTGCTGCCTCGACAGGCAGTCGTTCTGCCACGATCGCCAACGTTGTCAAATCAAACTGATTACCGATACAAGCCGCTAATTTGAGTACCTGTTGGGTTTCCGCTGACCATTTCTGCAACTGCAACGCCATAAACTCCACTACATCATCGGTGAGTGCCAACGCATTCACTTGGGCAATGTCGCATTCCCAATAGCGGCGATCGCGATCAAACGTAATCTGGCCGTCTTCATACAACGCTTTTAGAAACTGCGTGGTAAAAAATGGATTACCTTTAGTTTTGCGATCGATTAACTCAGTCAAGGGTTGCGCCAGTTCCCTCGAACAATTTAATGTATCGGCAACCAGATGATTGGTATCCGCCATATCTAGCGGCGCTAGGGTAATCGTGTTGACGATCGCATTCGCTTTTCTAATTTCTTCTACGGTCAAAATAAACAGGTGGACGGGCGAGACTTCATTGTCCCGATAGGCTCCCAACATCAATAAATAGCCATTGTCACTCATCAATAGCTTGATCAACTGGAGTGAAGCTGAATCTGCCCACTGCAAATCATCTAAAAACAGCACCAGAGGGTGTTCTGCTGTGGTAAAAACTTCAATAAATTTTTGAAATAATAAGTTAAACCGATTCTGTGCTGCACTGCCTGATAGTTCGGTGGCGATCGGTTGCTGGCCAATAATCAGTTCTAGTTCTGGAATCACCTCAATCAAAACCTGCCCATTTTCTCCCAAGGCAGTCAGAGTCTGGGTGCGCCATTGCGCCAGTTGCCCGTCGGATTCGGAAAGCAATTGTCCCATCAAATCCCGAAGGGCCTGCACAAAGGCAGAGAGGGGAATGTTGCGATTAAACTGGTCAAATTTACCTTTGATGAAGTAGCCGCGTTGCCGCACTATGGGTTTGTGGACTTCATTGACCACCGCCGTTTTGCCAATCCCCGAAAATCCGGCGACCAGCATCAATTCAGATGCGCCATCCGCAACCCGCTCAAATGCCGCTAATAACTGCGCTACTTCGGTGACTCGACCATAGAGTTTTTCGGGAATCAAGAAGCGATCGCTTAAATCACGCTGTCCCAACTCAAATTCGGCAATTTCACCCGTTGTTTTCCATTGCATCAAACACTGTTCTAGATCATGTTTGAGTCCCATTGCACTTTGATAGCGATCTTCGGCATTTTTTGCCATCAGTTTCGTGACGATCGCCCCCACCATCCTAGGCACATCAGGGTTTACCTGCTCGACAGAAACGGGGACTTTAGCAATGTGACAGTGCATTAGCTCTAACGGATCATCCGAGGAAAACGGCAATGTTCCTGTCAATAGTTGATACAGAGTTACGCCCAAGGCATAAAAATCAGCCCGATAATCAATGCCGCGATTCATCCGCCCAGTCTGCTCTGGGGCGAGATAGGCCAGGGTTCCTTCCAAGATGTTGGGGTTTTGGATTTCCTGGGTTTCTTTGGGCAGCAAAGAGGCAATACTGAAGTCGATCAGCTTGACTTGTTTCGACTCAGGATGAATCAGAATATTGGACGGTTTGATGTCTTTATGCACCACCCGATGCTGGATCAGATCATGGAGAATATCGGCGATTTGGAGGGCGATCTCCAAAACTTCTGTCAACGCCAACGACTGCTGCTGGATATACTTCCCTAAAGACACGCCGCCGCAATCGTCCATCACCAGCCCATAGCCACTCCCCACAGGTTCCAGGCTCAAGGGTTGGACGATGCCAGGAATGGGAAGATTTTTGGCGATCGTATATTGATTGCGAAACTGCACCAATTCATCAAAGCTGGGATACTCACGCCCCAACACCTTAATCACCACCGCACGCTGAGTCGCTGTTTGCACTGCTCGATACACGGACGTTCGAGAACCCTGATAGAGCTGCTCAACAATGCTGTAGCCAGAAATGGCTGGAAATGAATCAGGGGAGGTATTTGCGGTTAGTGTCATAGCTTTGGGCAGACTGTGTGACCGTAATCTTGCTGAATCATCTTTAAGATTACCCAGCAATTCCAAATTCAAACGGCAACATTAAGATAAAAATACGACTCGTTTTTATGTAAACATAGAGATATTAAGCTAATTTCTGAGGTTTTTGGCATTCCCTCCTTGAATTTTAGTCTCTTAGAGAGTCAGTAACCTAAAAACAAACTTGATAAGTTATTAAATAGAGCATTACGTTGATTCCGTATATTGGAATAAAATCCCTTTCCAGCAAGCATTTCAGGCTCTTGCATCTTTGGCTAAATTCTGAATTTGGAATTGCTGCTCTTTCTCATAACTTCGCCTTCTACCCACAAATTACGGTAAGCTAATCCAAATTTCACACCTATCACACCATGGCCGTCCAATTCATAGCGCCCACTGCGCCAAAGTCCACAAGCCTTTCACTGAAATTCATGTGGGTGGGGGTAACGATGACAGCATTTGTGGTGTTACTGGCGATCGTAGCCCCTCTCCTCCAATCGATCGGCCTCCTCCAAGACCCCAGCGAATTCCTCAATAATCCCGCTCAGGAAGCACCTTCCGCCGCTCATTGGTTTGGCACAACTCGGCTTGGGTATGATGTATTCTCACGGACAATCTTTGGCATTTCGGCCGCATTGCAGGTAGTGTTGTTGTCTACGGTGTTGAGTGTGGTGGTGGGTGTGCCGTTGGGAATGGTGAGTGGATATTTGGGAGGAACGTTCGATCGGGCCATTCTATTTGTAATGGATACTATCTACACATTACCAAGTTTACTGTTATCCGTCACATTGTCATTTGTATTGGGGCGCGGTGTTTTGAATGCTGCGATTGCATTAGCGATTGTATACATTCCCCAATATTACCGAGTCGTCAGAAACCAAACTATTAGCGTTAAAACTGAAGTTTATATTGAAGCGGCACAGGCCATGGGCGCGAGTACTTGGCGAATTTTGCGAAAGTATTTACTATTGAATGTAATTCAGAGTGTGCCTGTAATTTTGGCATTGAATTTATCAGATGCAATTTTGACATTGGGCGGTTTGGGTTTCTTGGGTTTGGGATTGCCAGAGGAAACACCAGAATGGGGCCATGATCTCAAAGAAGCATTAGACGGACTTTCGACGGGTGGCATTTGGTGGACAGCTTTATTTCCCGGCCTAGCAATTACATTAACAGTGATTGGATTGTCATTATTGGGTGAGGGATTGAATGAGTTGACGGAGAAGAAGGGGCGGTAATGGTGAGCGATCGTCAAGTTCAATCAATTAACCAGTCAGACGCTTATCAGGATCATGTGCTAAGCTAAGCTAGGAGCACATAACAGAAACCATATGGGCTTTTGCTGCGTGCAGGCTGTCATCAAGGCGCTGTCGTTAATGTCGCTGAGGCGGCGAATTTGCCAGAGCACTGTCCGGAGTGAATGCAATCGTCCCGAAGACCGTAGAAGCTGCGATCGTGGGGATTAAAAATTTGTGAGTTAAAATTTTCTATTTTTTGTACTACGATTGCACCGATGTCATCAATGGTAAAGTTTTCAGCAGTGTTGACCCATATAGACTTGATGAAGAGGTAGTGCTATTACGTAAAAGGCAGATATAAAATTTAGTTTTTGCTAATTAATTGCCATGAGGCATCCAGAAGTAGCCTGTTATTCTTCATTCTTTATGAGATAAGACTACCGAAATTTGAATCTGGTTTTACCTCCAGCATTCTTAATCTTGTAATCTTTTCATCAACTTCAACAACCTGCTTCCACTTCCCTAACTTCCTCAATGCCTCCGCTATCCCCTCCCAAGCCGCCAAACAATCATCATCGATCGAGATTCGCCCGTTCAAACGACCGCAACGCGATCGACCACAGCAATCACTACGGGGCTTGTTAGCTCTGGCCCTCAGTCGTTGCGAATAGCCAAAGGCGATCGCCCCCGAAATACTGATGAGATTAGTTTTAGCAATGGACCCAAAAAGGTCGTTCAGTCATACTACGACACTACTACTCGTAGTAAGTTCCCAGTTTGAGTGGCAACCACGAGTTGATGCTCAAAGGTTGTGAGTGTTGTTGGCGATCCATTACCAATCTCAGCGATATTGATCACAGGAGATAATGTTTCATCTGGCTTTAGAGCTACAAGCCAGCCTGCGGTAGTGGTGATTATCCAATCTTCTGCAAGGCGAGTGATATCAAGAGGGAACCCAAGGGAGGTCGGTTCCAAAGTGGCGATCGTGCGAACTTTTCCTGCAGAGGAAATCTTCACCACCTGTCCTTTTTCCTGAGTGGCGATAACGTAATTTTCCCCAATCCCAACTCCAAAAGAAGTGTTGGCTAAGGTGGCTAAGACTGTGGTTCTGCCAGAGGGTGTCACTCTAGCAATCACCCCCCCCGACCCGACCACATCAGTAGAAATGGCAACCAGATAGTAGGGGTAGTATCCCCCGTGAGCTGCTACTGCAAATGGTGCACCAAATTCTCCGGCAAGGATGGACAAGTCTGCCAACGGCAATAGCTTGCCCTGTTTCGTCACCTGGATCAGAAAGTGCCCGGACTCCTCTGCCGAAAGCGCCACGACGATTACATCCTTCAAGCCCACAATTCCGGTAGGAATGCCATACCGAGCTACATTCACCCAGGTTGTCAAGGTTCCATCCGGAGCAACGCGTACCAGATCACCTTCAATTGTAGCCACCACAATCTCATCCTGAAAGGTTGTGACTCCTTGAAACGATAATAGTTTTAGTCCAGATGCAAGAATGCTTACCGTAGGTTCCATATTGCCAAATCCGAAATTCAGTATAAAAGATCTGTTGGGAAATAAAGTAAAAACCACCTAAGAACCTTTCCAGTCGGTATTATTTTAATTAGGGGCTATGAGCCGTGCGGAGTAAAGATTTCAGCGATTTTTTGGTTATTACGCAATAAGCTTAAAGCTTTCCAAATAATGGCATTATGTCTCAGGAAAAACGTTTCACTTATGTGACAATTTCTCTAAGATCGGGCTAAGAGTAATGGTGAGCGTCTTCTTGCAATGCAGCCAGAAACCTGGAAGACTTTGATTAGAACACAAAACCAGGCATTGCTGATTTACAGCATGAGCACTAGAAATTTAGAACGATTTTCGGGTACTTGGAGAGATCTCTTCATCCTCTAAATCAGCAACGCCGGGTTATCTTTGGCAATCATAACGATCGCGCTTCCAACTTGTTTAAGGTAAACCTCAGTACCCGACATTTTGAAGTCTTTGGGAAGTATCACAATTTGATGGGTGCCATCGGTGATAATTTGAGCGGTGTTCATGGTGCAGATCCTCTAGGTAAGTTTGATATTCAAGGCTTCTAGCTGCTGATTGATCCAAGTTGTTGCCATAACCCCGTTCCAAATGCTG
The DNA here is from genome assembly GCA_043739045.1 of Synechococcales cyanobacterium. Taxonomy (GTDB): domain Bacteria; phylum Cyanobacteriota; class Cyanobacteriia; order Leptolyngbyales; family Leptolyngbyaceae; genus JAAFJU01. The sequence goes on along the minus strand of JAYUEW010000076.1, from coordinate 12,214 downwards.
AAACTAGCCCTGATAGACCTTGCCATTAGGCATTGTGGCTCCTTGAAGCTTCGCCCCAACCATCTTCACCATTACCCGATCGTTAAACCCCACTTTTGCACCTTCCAAATTGGCCCCGCGCAAATCCGCCCCGCTCAAATCTGCCCCAATCAGATTGGCCTCTTTTAAGTTGGCATAGCGCAGGTTGGCTTCCAGCAGATTGGCTCTAAAAAGATTAGCCTGACTGAGATTTGCGCCTTCTAAGGTGACTCGGTGCATAAAGGCATCACTCAGATCACTACCCCGCAGATTTGCACAGGTTAAGTCTCGGTTCGACAGGTCTTTTTCCTTTAAATCGCGGCCACTCAGATCTAAACCCGATCGGCTGATGGGCGGCGGGTCTGGAAGGGGTGGAGGTGCTTTGGGAGTCTCTCTAGCAGGAGTTTTAGGAACTTCAGACGCAGGACGAGGCCACGGATTAGAGGGTGGCGATTGACCAGGTGTGGCTTGGCTAGACGTATACCTTGGCTGAGTGCTTTGATAGGGAGGCGAAGACGGCTGTTTTGGTGGAGTGGGTTGTGGCGGTGGTGCTTTGGGAGACTCGGTGGAATTGGGCGATCGGTGATACTCGGGGCGATAGCGGGACTGTGCGTAATAATCCTGGTTTGAGGATGAATTTGTCGAGTTAGTTGAATTGGACTGGGATGTGGACTGATGTTTGGCTTGGGCGTTCTGAGTACTACTTTGAGACTTGGCTTGGGCACTCGTTTGGCCCTGATTACTGGTCTGATTAGTCTGCGGGTTAGCCTGATTAGCTTGGCCTGATTGCGATCGGTGATTGGATGCGCCACTTGATGCGCCGTGGTATGCGCCATAGTAGGACGACTGATAGTAAGCGGATGCTTGCTTTGAAGATGACGACGATCGGGTGTCAGCGCGTTGCTTGGCTGCGTAGTAACTATCTTGATAGGAGCTGGTCGCACTCTGGGCGCTTGACGAGGTTGAGGACTGAGTTTTCTTGGAGCTGATCTGTTCTCTTAGGTAGTCACGAGCATGATTAATTTCTTTGATTTTTTCCTCGGCAATTTGAAGAAGCCGCTCATTCTCCTTAGGAAGCCGATCGGGATGCCACACAATCGCCATATCTTTATAAGCACGGTTCAGGTCTTCCAGCGACGCGCCCACACTCAATCCAAACAATTGATAACAGCGATCCAGCTCACTCATAAACTTCGCTTCCCACCCATACGGCTCTATTTTCCCGATCGCACTTTGACAATGTTTACTCAGTGTAAACGTTAGATTTAATAAAAAGCAGAGCTGTGCAAATTACCCTCAGAACTTAGCGCAAAAAGCGGGACAAGAAAAGGATCTAGCGTGCCGAATCAAGCCAATCGTAAATCCGATCGAGCTGCTCCAACGACACCAACCCGTACTGCCACAAAATCATCGGCAAGGGTTCAAGGTCTCCACTACGTTTAAGCGCAAAATCAATGGCAGACGCAGACATCGCCAAGTCGTCTTGTAAAAACTGAATTAAGTCTGGATAGATGGAAAACATCGAACTGCACCCGTAACCGTTTGAAGAATAAATAGAAAGATTTAGGAAAAATCACAACACTCTAGGGAGAACGCCTAAAAAATATTTTTGACAAAATAGTTTAAAACGCAACGATCGGATGTGAACAAATATAACTTGGGTTACCCGATCGGATGAAAGTGGTGAAATCACCCTGTAGAGCGTCTATGAAGCTTGGAGAATAGTAGCACAGGTGTTCTACTTTAGTACAGGAGTATCACTTGGAACGATCGTCGCCTCATCACCCACTTTAATGTCAAGCTCAAGTGCCCGTCCCGATCGTAGCTCTAGCACATTATCAACATCACCCGGCGGCCCATAGACTGGGCATTCGGGTGTGGTGCAGGGCGGAACGGACGATGCTATGGCCTTCACTTTCCCTTGATACAAAAACACCATATCGAGCGCAACAGGCACATTTTTCATCCAAAACGTTACGGGACGCGCCGGAGTCATGGGAAATAGCATTCCTCGATCGTCGGGCAAAGCAGGCCGATACATTAAGCCCATGGCTTGTTCTTGGGGCGATCGGGCGACTTCTAGATTAAGACGCTTCCCGCTAATGGTAATTTTTGCAGTGATGGGAAGAATTGTTCCAGGGGATGAACTGGTTGCGGCGATCGTGGAAACAACGTCTGTCGGGCTAGTCGCTGGGGATTGAGTCGTGGCACAACCAACCAAGAGAAGCTGCGCTGTAAACAGCAGAATACAACCGCTCAGCACTCGACTCGATCGGCTCAATAGTAGCGATCGATCAATTAGAAGGCGATCGGATAAATCTTGGGTAAAACGTCTAGCAGACATGGCTGTGATATGGAGATTATATTTAGAGTGCCTAGATACTAACCGCTGAACCCGAAACCGCCAGAAATATTCCAGCAGTCGCAGTCAAAGCGCGTAACCGCCATTCTCAGCTCATAGCTCTAACTTATAGCTCTCGCAATACGTACCCAACCCCACGAACCGTCTGAATCAATCGTTTCTCACCCTCTTCTTCAATTTTTAAGCGCAGATAACGAATGTACACTTCAATCACATTCGACTCGCCGCCAAAGTCGTAACCCCAAACATTTTCCAGAATTTGCTCACGTTTGAGAACTTCTCGGGCATTTTCCATCAAATATTTCAGCAAATCGAATTCTTTGGTGGTCAAATCAATAGTGCGACCGTTGCGAGAGGCTTGACGAAGGCCCAGATCAAGCTTGAGATTGCCATAGCGCAGAACTTTCTGGGGCAGAGTTTCAATGCGTAAATAATGCTGCACCAACCGCATGAAACGATCGCCTTGATAGGGTTTTAAATAATAATCATCGGCCCCAGCTTCCAAACACATCACCCGATCGTCTACCCCATCTTTTGTCACTAGCAGTAAAATAGGAAACTGCATCCCATTTCGCCGTAATCGCGCACAAAATAATAGTCCTGAATTTTCACTCAAGGACCGATCGACGACCACGAGCGATGGGCTACGCGCTTCAATCTGGGCCAATGCCGCTACGACATCCAGCGCGACGATACATGGGTAGCCAGCGTCCTGTAAATCCTGCCTCAGGTGTGTCGCGAGTTCCTGATCCGGTTCCACCACAAGGACGTAGGGCGACATGGATGAGGATGCGAGACTGGAATTTTCGTTTAGCGTTTGCATGGCGTTCTCCAGATTTAACCGTCATTTACGATCGCGCTCAATACGCACTTGATAGTGGTAATCCTCCAAAACGGACCAGTATTTTTATCTAAGGCGTTGGTTTTGCGACATGAGGACGACCCCATCCTAGCTTTTCTCGGAGCAGATGGAAAAATTCTGGGTTCTGAAGTCGAACAAATCGAGCGAGATAGGGAGATTTTTGGATGGTGACACAATCATCGGGCAGGATAAAGCAACCTGCATTACCATCGGCCACCATGACAAGACGGTTTTGCATAGCCGGGTAAATGGTGATGGGTTCAGTGTTGCTAAAAACCAAGGCCCGCGAGGCCAAGGAATGGGGACAAATCGGCACTAGACACATCACCGGAATTCCCGGAGTAATCACGGGGCCACCTGCCGATAGAGAGTATGCCGTCGATCCAGTCGGAGTCGCAACAATCAAGCCATCAGCAGCAATGTCCACCCGGCTGTAACTCCCGACCTTCACTTCAAAATGACACATACTCGTCAAAGGTTCACGATGAATCACCATCTCATTGAGACACAGTGCTTCCCACAGCAACGCGCCCGATCGGATTACTTGCACCGTCAACATCGTGCGTTCTTCGACTTGATAATCTCCCGCCAAGACAGGTTGAATCGTGGTTTTTAAATCGTCGGTCATGACTTCAGTCAAAAAGCCAAGATGCCCTGTATTGACCGTCAGTAAGGGAATTCCACAGGGCGCAACCTGACGCGCCGCCGACAGAACGGTTCCATCGCCCCCCAGGACAATGGCAAATTCCATATCGGCATCAAATCCCGGTGGCACGAGACTCTCGATCGGGGTATGACAAACGGGTTTGGACTCCGATGAGTAGCCTAGAATGCCGCCAATGCCTGTGGCCAAAACGACATCCCACCCCGACTGTGCAAACACCTCCTGAAGTAAGTTGGCGGCATCGCAAGCTCTGGGCTTTTGGTCATTGTAGATAATGCCTGCTTTTGGCACGATCGCTTGTCTCCCTAAACGCCTCAAACGACGCTAAATATCAATAAGAACAAAACCAACGATGATCCCGTTAGGCCGTAGCCTTTAACACTAACACTCAGACTCGATTCCATTCAGATTAAGCTCAATCACAAATTCTGTGCCCTCACCCACTTGAGAATCACAATACAAGCTGCCACGATGTTTCTCAACAATAATCTGGCGAGCGATCGCTAACCCCAACCCTGTTCCTTTACCGACTTCTTTGGTGGTAAAGGATTGATCAAAAATACATGCTTGCACATCTGCTGTCATCCCCGGTCCATTATCTGCAATGGAAATCAAAACCCGTTGCCCGTTTTCAGATAGTTTTGTGCAGATTGTGATTCGATGACGATTGGCTTGAAGCGCTTCAAAGCCACATTCCTGCTGTGACTCTTCTAAGGCATCGATCGCATTTGCTAATAAATTTAGGAAAACTTGATTCAGTTGGCCCGCGTAACACTTAATCGTTGGTAGGTCGGAATACGCTTTCACGACTTCAATTTCGGGTCGTTTCTCATTTGTCTTTAGACGATGTTTAAGGATCAAGAGTGTACTATCAAGACCTTGGTGAATATTGAAGGGAACCGCGCGATCGCTGTCTGTTCGCGAGAAGATTCGTAAACTGGTACTAATGTGCTTGAGTCGATTCACACCTTCCTGCATAGAACTAATCAACTTCGGTAAGTCTTCCCGCAAATACTCCAGATCGATTTCTTCTGTCTGAGCAAAAATGTCTGGGTCAGTTGTGGGATATTTTTCCTGATACAGGTCGATCAAGCCAAACAAGTTTTGTATATAACTTTCTGCATAGTGTAAATTACCAGCCAGAAAACCTAAGGGATTATTAATTTCATGAGCAACCCCTGCCGTAAGATTGCCCAAAGCTGACATCTTTTCAGATTGAATCAGTTGCAGTTGGATGTGCTGAAGTTCGTGAAATGCTTGTTCAGCTCGCTCTTTTTCCTGAAACAGCTCAGAGGTTCGTTCTTGCACACGCACGTCCAAGGCTTGATTGGTCTGCTCTAGCGATCGTTTTGCTTTGTGTAACTCCAGCTCTGACTGTTTACGAAGGGTAATATCCGTTGCTAGCAGAGTGTACTGGCTGACGATTCCCTCTGAATTAGAAATGGGCTGTCCATCCATCAGTAGCCAGGATGGAGTTAGAGTTCCTTCCTGTTGATAGGCAAACTCAAACTTAAAGCTTTCTCCTTTAATTAATTGCTCCCGAATGTAGTTCTGCTGCGGCAGGTGCTGAGCATTCTGAGAGAGAACTTTAAAAAACTTCTGCCCAATCAACATCTCATAGGACTGGTTGTTGTCCAAGCAGAATACTTGATTTGCCCATAGCAGTCGTCCCGATCGATCAATCAGTGCCATGTGTAAATCTTCGCGATCGGCAAGCGACTTTCCCATGATCAAAGGAAAGTCAGCACAGGAATCGAAACTAGAGGTTGGTAGCATAAGTTACAGAGCGTCTCGTCTACCGGCAACGTAGGCTAATAAGATGTTGCCGATATCATCGCGAATTCGGCGAAATACCATCAGTTTTTCTTGTTCTGTTCCTTCTGCCGAAGCAGGATCTGGAAAACCAAAATGATGGCGGTTGGTTGAAGCAGGCAAAATCGGACAACTCTGATCCGCGTGGCTACAGACCGTAATCACGGTGTCGATCGGTTCATCAAAAAACGCATTAAGGTGCTTACAAGTATTATCAGAAATATCAATCCCAATTTCTGACATGACCTTGATGGCCAGTGGATGAACCTCAGCAGCAGGATTCATGCCGGCACTGTGAGCATCAAATAAGTCATCGGCTAATTCTCTCAAAAACCCCTCAGCCATCTGGCTACGGCAAGAATTACCTGTGCAAAGAATGATCAGGCGATGTTTCATGGTCCGAGAAGATATAGGACTGATTAAGAGAACAGAGTTAAAACCCGTGCCTCTATAGGGGACACAACATTGTATCAAAGTACCCAAAATTCTACGAAACGACTAGTCTTAAAGCTAACATTCCTCTATTTATCCCTAAAATCCTACCGAGACCGATCGTCCCTCCCAAACCTCAAAAAACTAGATTAATACTCACTAACGCTGGCACCGCAAAAAGGATCGATCGTCCTCCAACAATCAACACAAAATATAGTCATTAGAACTAGCTAGCACCCAATTAGAACCAAGACATTTTCTTCTTGACTTTCTTTTTGTTCGCTTTCTCCATCGCATATTCAATTTCCTTAAGCTTTTTCATGATGCGACTGAAGTAATCCTGCATATATTCATCCAGGCTCGACATTTCAGACACATCAAGTCCAAAGGTCTTATAGGTTTCGTCCATGTTGGCGGTCAACGGATTACCTGTCGCAATTACTTCTGCAAAAGACAACCGATCGGCCACATTCCAACTCCACTCAAAAAAGCGGGTCAAGCGACGAGTAATGCGAATCACCTGAATGGGAACTTGGCTCACTTTGGCATCCCTGTTTGACAAACGTTCGCAGAGATTAATGATTTCATAGCCGTCCCAAGCGCGATTTCCGACCACCGGGAATGTTTTCTTGCCTGTTTCCGGAACTTTTAAGGCTTGAACACTAAATTTTGCCACATCGATCGTGTCCATGAAGGCCATGGGCGCAGTTTTACCAATGACCCATACGGATTGGGATTCCAAAACTGGAATAGCATATTGCCCAATCAAGCCCTGCATGAAGCCACATGGACGCAGAATAGTGTAGTTCAGACCAGATTCTTTGATGAACTTTTCAGTGTGGTTTTTGATGTCCATCAGTGGGACGGATGGATGCTTTTCACAGTCGAGAATTGAATAAAAAATATACCGATCGCAGTCCGACTTTTGAATCGCTTGGATCAGATTAACCTTTCCATCCCAATCCACTTTCCGAATGCTTAACGTGTCAGATGCCCGCGCTGTCGCCGCATCAATAACCGCTGTCACCCCCTCAAGAGCTTCCGTCAAGGTGTCCGGCTCCAACAGATTTCCGTAGACCAGTTCCGCACCCCATTCCTTTAGAAATGCAGCTCGCTTATAGTTACGAACAAGACAACGAACTTCGTGGCCTTCATCCAAAGCGCGGCGCGTCACTTGTCTTCCCAGTGTGCCGGTAGCGCCTACGACTAAAATGCTCATGTGGGGTTATGACAAAATGTTAAATTTCTCGTCAATTCTATCAGGGATTAGCGCATGAATCTGAGAAATGTAAACTTTTCTATTAAGGCGATCGGTTAATTATTATTCTTGGTCATAGACACCACTATAAGAACTAACCCTGCTTTGCATAGATTTGCATAAAACAGGGCCGTTGTGGAAATAGGGCAGTTTCAGGCAAGGCTTTATTCTGGGCTACCACCTTGAAGCTTAAGCAGTGCATAGCCCAGCACTAACCCTAGGGGAATAAGAACGATTGGCAAAATTGCGATGTTTAGGATTTCTCCCATGACTGGTTTCCTCTAGAAAATAAATTGATTCTCAAGAGCAATTCTAAACTAGTTAGGCTAAACCTGTTATTGAAACGCAGGAGATCGAAAAAGTGACAACCATGCCCAGAATCCCAAAACTTGTCCTCACTATGGGAGATCCGTCCAGTATTGGGCCTGAAGTGATTTTGAAAGCGCTGAGTCAGGTGACGGCTGGGACCGCAGAAATCACCCTTTGCGGCGATCGGACTATTTTTCAGGATACCTATGAGCAACTTTGTCGATCGGGTTGTGAGGTTCCGGATCCAGAAACGTATTCATTATTGGAGGTGCCGATCGATCGAATGGGCTTAGAACTAGGTGTGGGGAATGCGGCGAGTGGGGATGGGGGATTTCGGGCCTTAGCAGCGGCGATCGAGGCGACGAATAGAGGCGAGTTTGATGCGATCGTGACGGCTCCGATCGCAAAGTCGGCTTGGAAGATGGCGGGTCATTTGTATCCTGGACAAACGGAAGTTCTGGCTGAAATGTCGGGATCCGATCGATTTGGGATGGCATTTGTGGGCCGATCGCCGCAGTCAGGTTGGATTCTTCGAGCCTTGTTAGCCACGACGCATATTCCGCTCAATCAAGTCCCAACGGCGTTGACTCCGGCTCTGATGACTCAGAAATTAGAACTATTAATTGAACATTTACAGCAAGATTTTCAACTGAAGACTCCCACAATCGCGATCGCGGGGTTAAATCCTCATAGTGGAGAATTAGGTCAGTTAGGAATGGAGGAGATGAACTGGATCAATGAGTGGCTGGAGGAAATGCGATCGAGATTTTCAAGCGTGACGCTGGTGGGGTTATTGCCGCCAGATACGATGTGGGTGAAGCCCGGTCAGGCGTGGTTTCATGGGAAAACCGATGGCGTGGCGGATGCTTTTTTGGCGTTGTATCACGATCAGGGTTTGATTCCGGTGAAGCTGATGGCCTTCGATCGGGCAGTGAATACAACGATCGGGTTACCCTTTGTCCGCACGTCGCCGGATCATGGGACGGCATTTGATATTGCGGGACGAGGGATTGCCGATGGGACGAGTATGGCGGAGGCGATCGGCTGGGCCGTGGAGTTGGTCCGATCTCGGTGGGGAATGAGGGAATCCGAGTAATGAATTATCTATGGGGAAGATTTTGCAATTGCATTTACAGATCGCATACAGATCTTAAATCGGTAGGTCAAGTTCAGGCTAAATGAATCAACTTCGTCTGCTATGGAAAAACAATTTGGATCATTAATTAGAGATTCTTGTCAGGGTCTAGAATGGATAAAGCACGATCGGACCCCCTAACCATGAATACAACTACCGCTCAACCGCTCAAAATTGGGGAACTGGCCAAACGATCGCAAGTCTCCGTCGGAACCTTACGGTATTACGAAAGTTTGGGCTTAATTATCCCGATCGATCGTGCGGCCAATAATTACCGTTACTACAGCCCTGAAACACTACAACAGGTTCAATTTATTAAAAAAGCGCAGGCGCTGAATTTCAGTTTGGCAGATATTCAAAACATTCTGAACCTTCGCAGCACAGGAGAATCACCTTGTAGTTTGGTTGACAAACTACTAAATGAAAAAATTGAACATTTAGAACAACAAATTCAAAGTGCGATCGCCTTTAAACAAGAACTAGAAATCTTTCGCGATCGTGTCTCGAACATTCCGCCTACTGCTTCAAGCGACCCAACGATTTGTCAACACATTAGCGCAGTCTCCCTCACCTGATATAGTTGAAGTGTACTTCGATCGGTCTCGTCATGGCGTTCTACATCGCACCCGCGTTCCTCGAAAAGCTCGCCATTCACATCACCAAAAATTATCTCAACCTCCCCAACGTCAAAGTCCCTTTAATTCTCGGTGTTCATGGTCGTAAAGGAGAAGGCAAGACCTTTCAGTGCGATCTGGTATTTGAGAAAATGGGCCTTTCGGTCGTGCAAATGTCAGCGGGCGAACTCGAAAGTCCTGATGCAGGGGATCCAGCACGGCTAATCCGAATGCGCTATCGGGAAGCGGGCGAAATGGTGAAGGTGCGCGGGAAGATGGCAGTCTTGGTGATTCAGGATATTGATGCAGGGATTGGACGCGTCGATCAAATGACCCAGTACACCGTGAATACGCAATTGGTCAACGGCACCTTGATGAACATTGCCGACACACCAACCAATGTGCAGCTTCCTGGCAGCTATGACGCATCTCCGACTCAACGCATTCCCATCATTGTCACCGGAAATGATTTTTCGACATTGTATGCGCCATTGGTCCGAGATGGCCGAATGGAGAAATACTATTGGGAACCCACCAGAGACGATCGGATTGGTATTGTGTTTGGCATATTTTCCGGCGATCGCGTCAGTGAAGGTGATGTTGCAAAGCTGATTGATATTTTCCCCACCCAATCGATCGACTTCTATGGTGCATTACGATCGCGGCTCTATGATGAACAGGTTTCTGCATTCATTCGTACAGTCGGTTTAGATAGCTTATCCAATAGAATCGTTAACTCAACTGAAAGACCACCAGAATTCAAAAGTCCTGATTTTGGATTGAATCATTTGATTGAAGTAGGCAATTCTATTGTTCGTGAGCAAAGACGAATTCAAGAACTTCGCTTGGTTGAAGAATATAATCAAGGGATAAAACCCCGATCGTCTGAACCCGTAAATCATTCTCCAGCGCCTCAATCGTCTAGCCCGATCGGACAAAGCTCAAATACTCGTCTCACCTTCGATGTCGTTAGCGAAATCAATCGAATTTTAAGCCAAGGCGATCGAGTGGGAATTGAATATGTCGATAAACGAAGATTCCAAACCGGATCTTGGACTTGTTATGGAACCTTTGAAGGCAATGCGAGTGATGCGATCGCGGCTTTAGAAACTTGTTTAATGGAACACGATCGTGATTACATTCGTTTAGTTGGAATTAGCAAACAGGGACGATCGCGCCTAACAGAAATGATGGTACAGCGATCGTAGTTTTTTCGTTTCCTACTTAATATGCTATTCGTCTATCAAAGAATGCATTATACTTTAATACAGAAAATCAAATTCTTGAAGCTATTTCAACAATGCTATTACCTAAATTCTGCATTCTCTATACTACGATCATTTCAATTTTGTGCTTAAGCGCCACTGCACAAGCCAGAGTCATTCTACCTAAACCGGGGGACTACTATGGGCAAGGGAGTATGCTGTCCAGATCATCCCGAACCGTTCAGCAAAAGGGCAATCGTATTTGTTTAAGTACGGTTGATGGTCCACCCTCACCTTATAAAGGTTTCCTAGAGATTAATGTCAGCAGCTTGTTTACGAGAGGTGATCAGATCCATCGTGATGGTGATGGGCAGGTAATTTCGGTGGCGACCAATGGACGGTTAATCGGCTCAGGACCGATGAGATTTGAATTAAATTCAGATCTCCCAAGTAGGAAACTATCTACTCAGGAAGCTTCTCTGATGAACGCATGTATGAAAACCACGTCCCCCTATAGCAAAGAAATCAAAGGAGCATTCATCAAAGGTATCAAATTACCAAGTGGTTCATAAAAATGATTGTGCAGCGATCGTAGTTTTTTCGTTTCGTAGCTGTATGAGTCAAATAATACACAATTAACGATCGGTCGGAATAAAAAATACTCCAACCGATCGTCACAAATTAATTAAACGACTAAATTAAACAGCTGCTAGTTCAGGTTCACGAATGGTCTCAACAGCATCCTGCAAGAAACTCGCATAAACTTCACAAGCATTGTTTGGGCTTTCGTAGAGCTTAATCTTGTGTAACTTCGCACCCAACTCAGCGATCGGGCCGCGCAATGTTTTTACCATATAAGCCGCAATGTTCTCCGCTGTCGGAACAACCCGTTCAAAATAAGGAACATCTTTATTCAAAAATGAATGATCCATCGGTTCAATAATCAATGAATCAATTGTATTTTGCAACGCAACCAAATCAACCACCATTCCCGTACGTGGATGAATCTCACCCATCACCGTCACATCAACGTGATAGTTATGGCCATGACCATTGATTCGAGCACATTTGCCATAAATTGCTGAATTTTCCTCAAAGGTCAAATCGTAATGTGCGAGTCGATGTGCAGCACTGAAATGCGTGCTAACGGTCAGGTAAGCTTCCATAGCGTTTCCTTGATACTCAGCCCAAAGGTTTTCATTTTCGATCAATTTGATATCCACCACCGGAAGATAGGGCGACAGGCGATTCCAAATCACTCGCGCCAAATTTTCCGTCGTCGGCAATGTTTGCTGAAAATCGTCCCACACCTCATTGAGATAGGAAAAATCTAATTGCCCTGTGACCTCATGCTTAATCACATGCTTCACATCCGACAAATTCAGAACCATTCCATTTGCGTCCAAATCCCCAAGCATCGAGACATAAAACGTGTAGTTGTGCCTTGACCTGGAAACTGCATACAGGGTCCAAAGCGATCGGCATTTTCAGCCTCACTCAGCTCCGGCAACCAATAGCGATGACTAGCCGAGAATTTCGCTCG
>JAYUEW010000075.1:0-4154 GCA_043739045.1 Synechococcales cyanobacterium | reverse complement strand
TCCCATGAACACTCCACTCATCGGCATTATTATGGGCAGCGATTCGGATTTGCCGACGATGCGAGAGGCGATCGTGGTTTGTGCGGAGTTTGGGATTGAGTGTGAAGTCGAGATTGTGTCAGCTCATCGCACGCCCGATCGGATGGTGGACTATGCAAAAACGGCTCATCTGCGCGGATTGAAAGTGATTATTGCGGGAGCAGGGGGTGCAGCGCATTTACCCGGAATGGTGGCATCACTCACGCCCTTGCCTGTTGTGGGGGTTCCGGTCCAAACTAAGGCGCTTAGTGGTGTGGATTCATTGTATTCAATTGTGCAAATGCCGGGGGGGATTCCGGTGGCGACGGTGGCGATCGGCAATGCCAAAAATGCTGGATTGTTAGCGATTAGAATGCTAGCTAATCATGATGCAGCGCTATTAGATCAGGTGTTGGCCTATCAAGAGTCTCTGCGATCGATGGTGATGGAGAAACAAGAAAAATTGAATTCTTTGGGATATGAAGCGTATTTAAAACAAATGTAATCAAACTACTAATTCATTGATGGTCTATTCATAATTCAGGCTAAAAAGTAAACAATCATGATGCATAATTTCATTCCACCCGATCGCTTTTTCCCATACCTAACTTGGACTGATATTCGCGATATGCCGGATAAGTCAAAAGTTGTGATCATTCAACCAGTCGGTGCAATAGAACAGCATGGTCCCCATTTGCCCTTGGCGGTGGATAGTGCGATCGGGTTGGCTGTTATCGGTAAAGCTTTAGAACGATTAGATACAAGTATTCCAGCCTTTGCAATGCCGTCGATTTATTATGGCAAATCTAATGAACATTGGCATTTTCCTGGAACTATTAGCATTTCAGCAGAAACGATGATTCGGGTATTAATGGAAACGGGAGAAAGCCTGTACCGTGCGGGATTTCGTAAATGGGTGTTGATGAATTCCCACGGTGGACAGCCGCAGATTATCGATATTGTGGCGCGGGATTTACATGTGAAATTTGAAGATTTTGAAGTATTTCCCTTTTTTACTTGGCGAGTTCCCCATATTACTAAGCAATTGATGACTGAAAAAGAAGCGCGATTAGGAATTCATGCGGGAGATGCTGAGACGAGTTTGATGATGGCGATTTTGCCGGAACAGGTAAGGACCGATCGGTTAGTGTGTGAATATCCTCACGGTTTACCGGAAGATAGTTTGTTGACATTAGAACGTAATTTATCAATTCCTTGGACGACACGTGATATTAGTAAAAGCGGTGTGATTGGGGATGCAACAGTGGCGACAAAGGAGAAGGGCGATCGGATTTTAGACTCGTTAGCACAGGGATGGGCTGATGTGATTGTGGATGTCCATAAATTTGTTCAGCCGCAGCTTTGGAAAGAGAACTAAGTGGTTAAGTTTTAAATGGTTAAGTTTTAAATGGCTAAGTTTGCATTTCAGACCTATGCAAGAAAATTTGTAAAACCCTTTGTAACGGCCCATGGGGAATGGTCGGTCCGATCGGGGATTTTGATCGCAATAACAAATGATAATGGCAGGGTGCGATTGGGAGAAATTGCACCGTTGCCCGAATTTGGCACAGAAACATTAGCTGAAGCGATCGCATTTTGCCGATCGTTAGGAAATGAGTTTGATACGTTACAGATTCCAGAAAACTATCCCTGTTGTCAGTTTGCCTTTGAGATGGCGGGATCCCCCTTAACCTCACTCACTCCTCTCATAGTCCCCCTTACTAAGGGGGATTTAGGGGGATCGATCGCTGGCCTACTACCCGCCGGAGCCAAAGCTTTAGATGAATGGAACGTATTATATTTACAGGGAACCCGATCGTTTAAATGGAAGATCGGAGTTGCCGATATTAGATCAGAACTTGAAATCTTTAAACAACTTTGCGAAGTGCTTCCTGATGATGCAACATTGCGACTAGATGCTAATGGTGGATTGAATTTAGGACAAGCAAAACAATGGCTTGAACAATGCGATCGCATTACTTCAAAAATTGAATATCTAGAACAACCTTTAGGTATTCATGAATTTGATTCAATGTTGCAACTCAATCAGCATTACAAAACCCCGATCGCGTTGGATGAATCGATCGCTACTTATACTCAACTCGAAGACTGTTACAATCGGGGTTGGCGCGGAATTTTTGTTGTGAAACCCGCGATCGCAGGCGCACCCTCTCAATTGCGGAATTTTTGTAAAACTCATAAATTAGATTTAGTATTTTCGTCAGTGTTTGAAACTGCGATCGGACGTATGGCCGGGTTGCAATTAGCTCAAGAGTTAGCCCAAGAATTTGGAACAGGACGAGTCTTGGGATATGGCACCGATCGTTTTTTTGATCAAACAATGGTCGAACCCGTTGGGCTTTTAGAATCTGATGCAGGCACATTTTTAGTGAAATTTTGGAAAGCGATCGTAGAAAATCGATCAATCTTTCTGGGGAATCCACTATGGGGACGATCGGAATTAGAACAGTTTGAGATTAGCATTCAAGTACATATTCAAGCAAATACAGCTACTAAGCCGTATATTCATATTCCAACAGGTGGGACATCAGGAAAACTGAAATTTGCAATTCATTCTTGGGAAACCCTTAGTGCATCTGTGTATGGAATGCAAGAACATTTTAATATCAGTCAAATCAACTCATTCTGTACCTTACCATTGCATCATGTGAGTGGATTAATGCAATATTTACGATCGTACCTAACAAATGGTCATTTCATCAGTTGGGATTGGAAACAACTTGAACAAGGTAACTTTCCCGACATTGAACTAGAAATATTCTTCATTTCCTTAGTTCCCACCCAATTACAACGCTTAATTAATCAACAAAAACTCAAGCAATTCAAAACCATTCTTCTGGGCGGCGCACCGACTTGGGAAAGTTTGCTAACGATCGCCCGACAAAAAGGCTTACCGATCGCCCTCACCTATGGTATGACCGAAACCGCGTCCCAAGTCACAACATTACTGCCAAGCGAATTTCTCGCAGGTCAAACTAACGTCGGAAAACCGCTCCCCCACGTAAAAATCCAAATCCTCAACGATCGAAACGAGATTTGTCCCTCCAATCAAATTGGCCAAATTCAAATCCAATCCAAATCTCAAATGCTCGGTGTTCTAAATATTTGCCCCGATGACCTCGGCTATCTCGACCCAAACGGCCACCTTCACATCATCGGACGCAGCACCGACAAAATCATCACAGGCGGAGAAAATGTCTATCCCAGTGCAGTTGAGGCTCTGATCCGTGCTACAGGATTAGTTGAGGATGTCTGTGTCATTGGGCTGCACGATGAAATCTGGGGCCAGCGAGTTGTGGCCCTGTGGGTCGGTGAATACCTTTCCTCTTGCCCCCCCCTTACCAAGGAGGGCTGGGGGGGATCTCTTCACCAATACCCAAAACAATGGATTCAACTTCCCCAACTTCCCCGCAATGCTCAAGGCAAAATCGATCGGACCCAACTCCTTCAATTGATTAAAAACCTAGAAATGTAGTACAAAACTTCGACAGATTACAAATAAAACACTACACTTGTAATACACAATCGTAAACCAACGGAGCCGCCCAGGATGCAAGCCCTCACCCGAATTTCCACCACTGACATGGAAGTCACCAGCATTCGCCTAGAACGTGAGCTAAAAGAACGACTAAAGGGGCTTTCAGGCAGTCAAGGCTATCAGGCACTGATCAGAGATGTCCTTTGGAATTTTGTCCAGCAACGATCGCAAGACTTCCTTCCGAGCATCACCTCCACCGATATTCGTGCCACCATCAACGCCAAGGCTGAACGATCGGAACATTGTTCGTTATCCGGTAAAACCATCCAAATCGGGCAAGAAATTTTTCTAGGGTTGACGAATGAAGGCAATCTTGTGCCCATCCATCCCGACAGTTTGGCTTGAGCTTTATTTCCTAAGTATTGCAAGCATTTGGCCTTAATTCTCGCCGAAAATTCACACGCTACAGTGACATTTCCGGCGGGATTGCAATTAGATAGTATTGGAAGAGTATTTAATACGTTGATGGGTTGTTGATTTAACGTCAGTTCTGTTTAAGCCGTAGGAGCTAAAACCCACTCCAGCCTTAATCCTGGCTTTTTCGGCTGATGACAATAAGCAATTAGTCCACAGAGAA
>JAYUEW010000074.1:0-13470 GCA_043739045.1 Synechococcales cyanobacterium | reverse complement strand
TCCGCAGACGTTCCCAGCATGGGCCGTCGCCAATTTATGAATCTGCTTACATTCGGTACCGTGACTGGAGTGGCCTTGGGGGTCTTGTACCCACTGGTTAACTACTTCATTCCTCCCTCGGCGGGTGGTGGCGGCGGCGGCGTAACGGCCAAAGATGCCCTCGGTAACGACATCGTAGTTAGCACCTATTTGACCACTCATTTGCCGGGTGATAGAGCCTTGGCACAGGGTCTCAAAGGAGATCCCACCTATGTGGTTGTTCAAGATGATGGCTCTATTTCAAACTATGGAGTGAATGCGGTCTGTACTCACCTCGGTTGTGTAGTTCCTTGGAACGCTAACGAAAACAAGTTCATGTGTCCTTGTCACGGGTCTCAGTACGATGCAACGGGTAAGGTTGTGCGTGGTCCAGCACCTCGCTCCCTAGCGATCGCCCATGCAACTGTTGCAGACGATCGAATTAGCTTCACTCAATGGACTGAAGAAGATTTCCGCACGGGTGAAGATCCCTGGTGGGCGTAATCTTGAGCATAATCTGTAGCGATCGCGCTTAACTTGTTTCGCTTAACTCGTTTGTTGTCATCACGCTGAACCAACTAGAACTCATGAAAATGGTCAATATTTCCACAACTTGGCTAACCGCCATTTTTCGGAGAGTCGTTCTAGCCGTTGCCGTTATCGCAACATTTTTAACCGCTAGCCTCTCCGCGCTGCCCGCCCAAGCCTATCCAATTTTTGCCCAGGGTGCCTACGAAAACCCTCGCGAAGCAACGGGTCGCATTGTCTGCGCAAACTGCCATTTGGCTAAAAAAACCACCGAAGTCGAAGTGCCTCAGTCGGTCTTGCCCGATACCGTGTTTGAAGCGATCGTCAAGCTACCTTACGACCACACCGTTCAACAATTGGCGGGTGATGGAAGCAAGGCTGGCCTAAATGTCGGTGCCGTTGTTGTGTTGCCAGAAGGATTTACCTTGGCTCCCGACGATCGGATGACGGAGGAGCAACGTGCGTCGGTCGCTGATATGTACATTCAGCCTTACAGCGATGCCAAGCCAAATATTTTGGTTGTGGGTCCGTTGTCAGGAGATGACTATGAGGAACTCGCCTTCCCGATTCTGTCTCCCGATCCCGGTACTGACTCCAAGGCTAACTTTGGGAAATATCAGATTCACGTCGGCGGAAATCGCGGTCGTGGTCAGCTTTACCCAACAGGCGACAAGAGCAATAATGCCGTTTACAATGCAACCCTGACCGGAAGCATTAGCGCCATTGCCCCAGGAGAGGAGGGTACGTCTCTTGTGACAATTCAAGGTGAAAACGATAAGAGCGTTACAGAAACCATCCCTGCTGGTCCAACAATTTTAGTTGCCGTGGGCGATCAAGTGACAGCGGGGCAACCGTTGACGAACAATCCCAACGTTGGCGGTTTTGGTCAAGCTGACATCGAAATCGTGCTGCAAAACCCCAACCGAGTTTTGGGTCTGATGGCGTTTTTCGCAATCACAACCCTGGCTCAAATCATGTTGGTGTTGAAGAAGAAGCAAGTTGAGCGGGTTCAAGCCGTTGAAATGAACTTCTAAATTGTGTTGAATTAAGACTCATAAAAATCCTCCAGGTTCTAGGACTTGGGGGATTTTTGTATATAAATATAGAAATAAGATCCATCGTGTGTTCTCTGAAGCCTATCGAATCATTCCCTGCAATGCCGTTTGTAGGTCTTGAGTTAATGTAGTTACGGCTTGTTTTGCCGATCGCCGATCGCGTCCATACTCCTCAAATCGATCGGAGACTGGGATAGGA
This sequence comes from Synechococcales cyanobacterium, assembly GCA_043739045.1. Taxonomy (GTDB): domain Bacteria; phylum Cyanobacteriota; class Cyanobacteriia; order Leptolyngbyales; family Leptolyngbyaceae; genus JAAFJU01. The sequence goes on along the minus strand of JAYUEW010000074.1, from coordinate 11,670 downwards.
TCCCCAACTGTCACATAACTAATTTTTTTACCAAGTTTTGGTCGATCGAATGCTGGACGATCGGCACGAATTTTTTGAAGCATTTCCCACGTTAGTAGTAATGTCTCAGCAAACCGCTCAACAGTCATTTTTTCATAGACATATTTGCCCGTTACCGCCACAAATCCTTCCACTAATCGCATATGCCACAATCGTAAACTCGCTTCTTCTGCCACCCGATCGGCCAGCCCACGATCCAATAAAGACGCTGTTTCTAGATTCAGATCATCGCGGTAAATCAGGTCCCAGGAAAGTTGTTCTAAACGACGACACCGATCGATGACCGTTCCACGACCCTGTACACCAAAGTGCTGTTCTGCCACTACCAATACATTATTCATAAGTCTTGATAATCGTTGACCAAACAAAGTATTACTATCATCCGATGGATTTACGATCGGACCTAATTCGCAATAATAAAATCGTTGATAATGCGTTTCCATTACCGACAGCAAATGTTCGCCCAAGTGATACATTCGGTGATAGAGCTGTTGATCTAATGTTTCTCCGATCGCATTACCAGAATTATTTAAGCCGCAATCCCGTTCCAATTCTCCAAGCAATTGTTGAATTGCCGCCCAAGGAGAATTTATATATTTGTACTGAACGCCGATCGGGACAATGATCACTTTTTCATCGCGGCCCAATTTTCGGAGATCCTCCGCGCACCAAAATGCCATTTGAGCAATCCCTGGTTGCAATGGACTAATAATTTCGCTATGACCATTAGTCCCACCTTCAGGAGCGGCCAACAACGGAAACTGTCCATCAAGCAATAACTTCCGCGCACTTTTGAGGCCCGTCCGATCAACCTTGCCGCGCATAATGGGCGTCCCCCCTAGTTTTGAGTAGAGTTTGCCCATCAGCGTTCCCGCCCACAGCGGAATGCCCCGATCGTACATAAAATGAGCATGGGTTACTTTGCGAAACGTTATTCCCATTTTCTGGGCAGTCTTCGGCAACAATCGATTTAGTACATAGCCGATCGCCACCGGATCATCCACACTCGGATGCCGAAACGCCAGCAGCACCCGCACCTTTTGACCCTCAAAATCTTGATAAACCCGCACCAGTTTTTCTAAATCTACGGCCCGCACTTCAGCAATAGAGGTCTTCGATCGCATCCAAAAGGGCAACAACCACTTGGTCAGCCAAACAATTTTTAAATCCAAATTGGGGGCAATAAAGGAGAGAGGGGGTTGAGCAGACGATCGAGACACAGCAAAAGCCTCCGGCAGAGTAAATAGGTGAAAAACATAATTCTCTCCCTAACCATGCCCGATGGCAGTCCCATTTCGCCCTTCATCGTAGGACAGTCTCATAACCGAACAACCTCCGATCGCTTTGGATGATGCCTACCCCAATCCATTGAGGATAATTTTATTGAGTAACTAGATATTCAGGGACATGAAAAGTCTGTTACTATTCTTAATATAAGAACCAAAAGTTAGCTAATTAAATGAGTAATTAGGTTACAGAAAAATTTTGTAGAACTTGTTCTAAGCTAAGATTCGTTTTGTTGTTCATAAATTTTGAGGATGTCCGTACATGGCTTTTACCATCGACTCAGCCCGTGGAATCTTTCCCAACACTCTTGCTGCTGATGCCGTACCCGCAACGGTTGCACGCTTCGTTCAGCTCAAGGCTGAAGATCAATTGGCGCTGATTTGGTTTGCGTATCTTGAGATGGGTAAAACCATCACTATGGCGGCTCCTGGTGCAGCTAACATGCAGTTTGCTGAGAATACACTCAACGAAATCCGCAACATGACTCCTCTTCAACAGAGTCAGACAATGTGTGAACTTGCGAACCGATCGGATTCTCCAGTTAGTCGCGCCTACGCGGTCTGGACTCCCAACCTTAAGCTAGGGTTCTGGCACCGTTTGGGCGAATGGATGGCACAAGGGATTGTCGCACCGATTCCTGAAGGTTACAAACTTTCTGCTAATGCAAGCGCTGTTTTAGTCTCCATTCAGGGGCTTGAACCGGGTCAACAGATCACCGTTTTACGGAACTCTGTACTGGATATGGGCTTTGATACGAGCAAAATGGGCGAATTCAACCGCGTCAGCGAACCCATGGAATTGCCCAAGGCTGAGCGGACTCAAGTGGCAATTGAGGGCGTTACAAATCCAACAATCTTGGCCTACATGGACAACATGAATGCCAATGACTTTGAGACCCTAATTACACTATTTGCGGCTGATGGTGCATTGCAGCCCCCATTCCAGCGCCCCATTGTTGGACAAGATGCGATCTCCAAGTTCTTCCGTGAAGAATGCCAAAATCTCAAACTGATTCCTGAGCGTGGTCTATCGGAGGAAGCAGATGGCGGGTACACCCAAATCAAAGTGACAGGGAAATGTCAAACCCCTTGGTTCGGCGGAAATGTCGGCATGAATATTGCATGGCGATTTTTGTTGAATCCTGAAGGCAAAGTGTTCTTCGTGGCGATCGATCTTTTAGCATCCCCCAAGGAACTGCTGAATTTTGCACGTTAGGGCTAAGCGCCTTGATTTTAGAATCATTTAAATTAATGTCCCTAGCTTGTCAGATTGGCGTATCAAATTAGTGGTAGAACCAATTCAAGTATGGGACGTTGTTTAAATTTATAGTTCTGACAATGGGGATGGCGACCGCAAATGATGAGTACCACTTTGACCGATGCGCAAGCCATAATCCCCTATTTTAGAAATCTGGGGCTACTGTGGGCGATCGTCATTATTGGCCTTTGGTTCTTAAGTTTTGCTGGATTCCTACTAGTAGATTTGACCCAGTTCTCAGGCATTTACTGGATCGCCATCGTGTTAGCTCGAACCTTCCTACAGACAGGGCTTTTCATCTTAGCCCATGATGCAATGCATCAAAGTCTTGTTCCTAGCAATGTGGCACTTAATCATTTAATTGGTAAGGTTGCGATCGGATTATATGCAGTATTGAACTACGATCAATGCCTGCGTAACCATCGACTTCATCACCAAGTTCCGGGCCAAGTTGGGGATCCAGACTTCCACAATACTTCCAACGCTCAGGGATTAAGTTGGTATTTCCAGTTTCTCCGGACCTACCTTCCCGTTTCTCAAATGCTTATGTTTCTTAGCATCGTTGGGAGTGGGCTGATCGGACTTATCTTTGTGTTTCAAGTCTCGGTGGTGAATTGTGTTGTAGTTTGGATGGCTCCGTTAATTTTAAGTTCATTACAATTGTTCTGTTTTGGTACTTATTTTCCCCATCGCAACGAAGAGGATGTGATACAAAGTGCCTACTATCCAAGAGTTATGTCACTCTTAGTTTGCTATCACTTTAGCTATCACCAAGAGCACCATAAGTATCCAGATGTTCCATGGTACGCGCTACCTGACTGCAAACTTTGACAATTTGATCATTTAAATGATTAGTCGGTCAATTTTACTCTATTACCACTAGTTTTTATAGACTAGATTGAGTACAATCGTATAAGTAAATCATTACAGTTTGATAACTTTACCTAACTATTGTTGCTATCGTTGTCAAACCATCAAAGCAATTCATTATCAAATTAGGAACATAGGTCATGTTGATGGTCAGCGAGGTAGAATGGTCTAATGCAGAGCGTGAGATTGCTCATAAAGCTCTAGAGACTGCGTTTCGGCGGGAATCAGACATGATGGTGAATTTGATTCGAGAGAAGTCTGGTGAAGTTAGCTGCCTGGATGATCTATGGAAACTACATGATTTTTTAAGTGCTCGACGGCATGACATTGATGGTAAGTATGATGATAGTCAGTCAATGTTTGTTTTTGTGTTTGCACGTCTTATCAAAGAAGGTTGGCTGACGATAGACGAGCTTGATGGTCTCGACCGGGCCAAGGTTAGTAAGGTCAGTCTGATGACTAGAATGTAAGAATTATATGGCCCACGAATTCTTCAGTAAAACACCTGACGAAGCCCCCATGATGTCAATTTGATCGCGGGGGCTTTTGAACTGTGTGGACTGATAAGGGTAATACGGCTAGCGGTAATTAGTGAATTGAAGTGCAACCGGATATTCTTCCTGTTTCATCCGGACCATGATCGCTTGTAGATCATCCTTAGATTTGGCTGAGACCCGCACTGCATCCCCTTGAATCGAACCCTGCACTTTTTTATATTCGTCACGGATTAATTTTGTAATCTGTTTGGCGATTTCTTGGCTAATTCCTTTTTTTAGGGTTACTTCCTGCCGAATCCGATTGCCACTAGCGGACTCAGGGGTGCCATATTCAAAAATTTTTAGGGATAGTCCACGCTTCGATGCCTTCTGCGCCAGAATATCGACGATCGCCTGCAAGGTCATATCGCTCGACGTGTTGATCACCAACATATCTTCTTTCAGATCTAACGTCGTCGCTGTATCCTTGAGGTCGTAGCGACTGTTCACATCTCGACTCACCTGATCAATAGTATTCACCAACTCTTGGCGATCGAAATCGCTCACGATGTCAAACGAGAAACTAGCAGCCATAGATAAGAAACCATCCTTGTAGCTATCTGTACTTGACCCTTATCCCATGCTCTGGGTCACACTGGCAAACATCAACGAAAACGCACAAATCGAACCCACTGCAAACATCATCGATCGGAGCAGTGGAATATCTGCAATATAAAACACAGGAAACAGCACTCTCGCCGCCACATGAGCCATCACCTGAAGCCGAGCCGTCTCATTGTCTAACCCTGAAACATAAGCCATTAGTGCCGCTGCCGTGAAAATTGCAAAGGATTCCCAAGCATTTTGATGTGCCCAATTAGCCCGTTTCGCCCAATCCGGCAGTTTGTCAATCATGGCCCGAGGAGCCGAAATATCGTAATCATTCGTCACGCGTGCGACGGCCACAGCGACAAATGGCAAATAAACTAAAACTGCCTCAACCGCGATCGCCCCAAGCAATAGCGTCTTCATCGACAAATCAGAAAACAGCATTGCCCCATCCTACAAAAATAAATATTAATCTAGATAAAAAATAGTCACTAACTTTCGTTGTTCTTCCGCATCCCGGCAAGTCTCAAGCAGCGTCCGACTATCGTGAAATGCAAAGCAAATCAATTGTTGACAGCGTGAAATAATTTCCTGATTGCACATTGAACTCGCTTCACCTAGCGCCAGCTCATTATTCTCAGGATGCTCCACTAAATGCATCACCGTCTCCAACTGCTCACGAGATTCACGAGGTTGCCGATCGAGACTTTGGGGCAAAATCACCGTCAACAAACTTGGGTTAGCGCGCAAGGCACCTCGAATTACCGCAAAATTTGTTCCCGTTGATCCAGAGGTCAAAACACGGTTGCCTTCAGTTACGAGTGCAAAAATCATCGTCTCAATGAGTTGTTGATGCGTGATTGGAACATGACGAGATCCCAAAATTGCAATCCGTTTCGACCCAGTCTGCTGAATCGAAGCAAGCTCTTGCAAAAAATCATCTACCTTGGGTAGTTCAAGCGACTGGCTCATGGATGCGGCTAAAACAACTTTGGCATTCTATCAGAATCCCCTCGATTCGAGAACTGTTCCACTAGAACTAACGATTTTGCGCGATGATGAAGGCAACCGTCATACTGAGAAATCATGGCTACTTCGGCAAGCTCTATCCAATCAAACCACGAGCTAAAGCGGCAACCAAACCATCCCTGGGCGAAATGTGTTCAGCACACAGCGATCGGGTTCGATCGGACGAATCTACAGGTTTTATCTGGCTCAATTCCCCTGGATTTACGCGGAACTCTATATCGCAATGGCCCCGCACGACTGGTTAGAGGAACTCGATCGGTGGGGCATTGGTTTGATGGCGATGGTGCCGTATTGGGGGTGACTTTTACCGATTCTGGCGCGACGGGCATTTATAAATATGTTCAGACGGATGGCTACAAAGCAGAGGAAAAGGCCGATCGGTACTTGTTTGGTGGCTATGGCAGTCATGGGTCTGAGTCTTGGCTGGGCCGATGGAAGGGGTTGAAAAATGCTGCCAATACCAATGTTTTAGCCACCACGGATAAGCTTTTGGCTCTCTGGGAAGGCGGATGGCCCCACGAATTGAATCTCGAAACCTTGGAAACGGTAGGGCTGAATTCGCTATCACAATTGACCTCAACCACTCCATTTTCCGCCCATCCAAAAGTAGATCCGAAGACCCATGAAATTTTTAACTTTGGCGTGAGTTTTGGCCCTAAAAATCAGCTTCATCTCTACCGCTGCAATCCCCAAGGCACCATAATTCAGACCCGCACCCATGAACTGAGTAGCGCGACCTTGCTCCATGATTTTGCGATGGTAGGCCGCTATTTGATTTTCTGCATCCCCCCACTACCGCTGGATTTACTGCCGTTGATTGCCAAAACTAAGACTTTTTCTGAAGCGCTGACTTGGAAACCGGAACAAGGCACTCAGATCGTGATATTCGATCGCAACACCTTAGAACTTGTCCGAAGCATTACGACGGATCCATGGTTTCAGTGGCATTTTGGCAATGGCGAAGAACTGGCGGATGGCGCGGTGTTGCTGGAATTGATTCGCTATGAAAATTTTGAAACGAATGCCTATGTTCGAGACATTCCTACGGGAAATCCTCAGACTCATGCTCCATCGCGTTTGATGCAGCTTCATATTTCGCCCAACAATGATGCTGTGGTGTGCTGGGAAACGTTATGGGATAAGTCCTGCGAATTCCCCACCGTCAATCCCCAAGTTGTGGGCAAGCCTTGGCGCTACACCTATTTTTCAACCCATCGCCCTGGCACGGATCCTAAATCGGGTGAGTTGTATGAAGCATTCGGGCGACTCGATCGGCAAAGTGGTGAGGTGACAATTTCCGACTGTGGCACACATCACTACATTTCAGAAACTGTCTATGCGCCAGGAGAAGCCGATCGTGGCTCTAGTCCCAACGATCGGGGCTGGTTATTATCGGTAGTTTTTGATGCCGAGGCCGATCGGAGCGAAGTGTGGATTCATGACGCAGAGAGTGATTTAAGTGAGCCGGTATGTCGTCTTGCGTTGCCGGAAATCATTCCTTTGGGATTCCATGGAACATGGCGATCGCACCTCTAGCCCAGAGAATAATTCGCCTTTTTTACCTTCGATCGCTCGTTACGTGACCTTTGAGGTGATACTAGTTACGCACAACCCTTGAGCCGATCGCGCCCAAATAGAAGACAGAAATCTATGAAATCTTACCTAGCGGCTGCCATTCAGATGACCAGCCTTCCGGATTTGAGAAAAAATCTGACCCAAGCCGAAGAGCTGATTGATCTCGCGGTCCGGCGGGGTGCAGAACTTATTGGGTTACCCGAAAACTTTTCGTTTTTGGGAGATGAATTGGCCAAAATCGCTCAAGCCGAAGCGATCGCATCAGAAAGCGAAAAATTTCTCAAGACCATGGCTCAGCGTTACCAAGTCACCATTTTAGGCGGCGGCTATCCTGTGCCAGCGGGCAATGGCAAGGTCTACAACACAGCACTCTTAATAGACAAAGACGGCAACGAAGCCGCCCGGTATGAAAAAGTTCATTTATTTGACGTAGACGTGCCCGACGGCAACACCTATTTAGAATCCGCAACCGTCGTTCCAGGCAGTGAGTTTCCAGCCACCTACAGCTCAACGGATTTAGGGGTATTGGGGCTGTCGATTTGTTATGACGTGCGGTTCCCGGAACTCTACCGCCATTTAGCACAGCAGAACACCGAAGTGCTTTTTGTTCCGGCAGCATTTACGGCCTACACCGGGAAAGACCATTGGCAAGTCTTGCTTCAAGCCCGTGCCATTGAAAATACCTGTTACATGATTGCCCCGGCTCAAACAGGCTGGCACAATAGTATTCGCCAGTCCCACGGTCATGCGTTAATTATTGATCCTTGGGGAACGGTGTTGTCAGATGCGGGAACAGAGCCAGGATTTGCGATCGCAGAAATCTCGCCAAATCGTTTAAAACAAGTCCGTCGCCAAATGCCATCGTTACAGCATCGAGTTTTTGTTTGAGTTGAGCTAAATTCGTTTAAACAGGTTGGGTTTGGGTACAAATGTGAGGAAATAATGCAGGTTAATTGTTGGGAGAGATGTGTGGATTTACTCTGCCCAATTTCAAGAATTTGTATTAGTCTGGTGTCCGGCCTGTAAAATCCTAACGACCGCGAATGAACTTTTTAATGGTTCGATCGGTCTATCTTCACTAGATCCGTTCTTCACCAGATCTATCCAGATCTATACTGGTGCGTCTCCTCACTTCGTCTCCCTGTAATGTTTAGAACGTATGTTTAGAACGTAATGTTTAGAACCTGTGTACTAGAGCTTTTGCGCCTAGTTCATTGATCATGCCTTTACTCCCCCGGCCCATGCTTCCTAAAAAAACGTCACTCTTTGGTTTTTGCTCAGCGGTGTATGCCGTACTTTTGGAATTGTCTGCTAGAGCCGGAAAATTGCTCAAATGGAACTCTAGAAAAACGTCACTCTTTGCCTTTTGTGTAGCGATTTATATCGTGCTTTTGGGATTGCCAGCCCAGGCGGGAAAGTTGCTCCAATGGAACTTTGATGCGCGACAAAATCAACTGGAATTCACCACGGATGCAGGGGTTCAGCCGCGCGCGCAGTTGGTCACGAATCCCACCAGGCTGGTGATTGATTTGCCGGGAACCAAGTATGGACGTAAGCAGCAGATTGAGCCGATCGTCAATGCACCTGGTGTACAGTCCTTACGGGTGGGCCAATTTGATCCGCAGACGGCCAGACTAGTCTTGGAGTTGTCTCCAGGCTATATAATTGACCCGAATCAAGTGAAATTTGAAGGCGTATCGCCCCGGCGTTGGCGGATTACGTTACCGACTCCCATTCAGCAGTCAGCAGTACAAGGCGACAGCACCACGGGCGTTCCGGTTCCGGCTCCCAGTAATCCTGTGTTTAATCCTAGTCCGCTGCCTAGTAGCGCGCTGCCCATTGCTCGGACTCAAGTTCAAGGGTTTCAGGTAACGGGGGATGGCTTTTTTATTAGGACCAGTGGAGACGCGCCCCCGATTCAGGTGACTAAAAGTTTCGATCGTCGCCAAGTTTATGTCGAACTTCAGGGCGCAACTCTCATCAGCAATGCCCGCCCGACGGATACGCTGGTGAATCAACTCGGAGTGAGTCGGGGCGTTTTATCGCAATCTCGTTCCAACCCGCCAACGGTTCGCCTAACCCTGAATGTCCTGCCCAATAGTGGCGAGTGGCAAGCCAGCAGCACACCCGATGCTCAGGGGGTGATTGTGATTCCACGTTTGGGAAATAGCCCATCACCGGATACGCCGTCACCGAATGCACCGATCGGGCGATTAAATACGATTCAGTCTGTGGAAATTGAGGGCGATCGACAGTTAGTGATCAGAGGGAGCGATCGGTTGAGTTTCAGTGGCAATTGGGACCGTGCTTCTGGCGGATTCCGCATTGTGTTGCCGTTCAGTAGACTCGCCCCTAATTTTCGCGGCCCAGTCCTGAGCGCCACTAGCCCACTCTTGCAAGTCAAGCTGCGTCAAGACGATCCACAAACGGTGTCGATCGTGGCCTTCCCCGCCTCCGGGGTTCAGCTCGGCGAACTTAGCCAACCCAATATCCAAAGCCTGATTCTGCAACTACGGCGCAGTGGATTTCAAACCATTCCTTCGCCCACACCTCGCCCAAACTTCCCCCGCGTGCCCAATGGTCGTCAAGTTGTGATTATTGATCCGGGGCATGGTGGACCTGATCCGGGTGCGGTTGGCATTGGTGGGATTAAGGAAAAGGAAATTGTGCTGGATATTAGTAGCCGAATTTCGGCCATTTTAGAGCAGCAGGGCGTGTCTACGGTGATGACTCGGACCGCTGATATTGACCTGGATTTAGAACCTCGGGTGGAACTGGCCGATCGGATGCGGGCGACGGTGTTTGTCAGTATCCATGCCAATGCAATTTCGATGGCCCGTCCGGAGGTAAATGGTCTGGAGACTTATTACTATGATAGCGGCTATGATTTGGCCCGGATGATTCATGCGAGTGTGCTACAGACGGCACAGATTCGCGATCGGGGGGTTCGGAGTGCCCGATTTTATGTGTTGAGAAAAAGTTCAATGCCATCGGTTTTGGTGGAAACTGGGTTTGTTACTGGGGCGGAGGATGCAGCGAATTTAGCTAATTCTGCTCATCGTCAACGAATGGCAGAAGGCATCGCCCGTGGTATTCTCCAGTACATCCGAGGCGGTGGTTGATTCTATTTTCTCGTGACTTATCCCTGCGTGTGAGGATTGAGACTGTGAGCGATGAGACTGTGAGTGATGTGACTAAAACCCGCCTGCCGATCGGAGTGTTTGACAGTGGGGTTGGTGGGCTGACTGTATTGCAGGAACTTTATCGACAATTGCCCAATGAGTCGATTTTGTATTTTGGCGACACTGCACGCCTACCCTACGGAACCCGATCGCAGGATGAGATTATTCAGTTTGTGCGCGAAATTTTGCACTGGATGGTCGGACGCGGGGTGAAGCTGGTGATTATGGCCTGTAATACTAGTTCTGCATTAGCCCTTGAGGTGGTCCGATCGGAATTCGACATTCCTATTTTGGGCGTAATTTTGCCGGGAGCAAAGGGTGCGGTTGAGGCGGGTAGGCGGATTGGCGTGATTTCGACTCCGGCCACCGCAAAAAGTAATGCTTACCGCAATGCCATCCAAGAAGTAGATCCGAACGTTTTCGTGTGGCAAGTAGCGTGTCCGGAGTTTGTGCCGCTGATTGAGCGCGATCGAATTCAAGATCCCTATACGCGTCAAGTGGCAGAAGGGTATCTGGAATCCTTAATTGAAAATCAAATTGACACCCTAGTTTACGGCTGTACCCACTATCCTCATCTGGCTCCGGTCCTACGATCGATTCTTTCGCCCGACGTGACTTTTGTGAATCCAGCAGTACAGACTGCGATCGCGGCGGCTCAGGAATTGGACTTGTTGGGGTTGCGGAATTTGCGCCAAGCCTTGCCCACTCAGTTTTATGTCAGTGGTGATCCGAAGCCGTTTGTCCAAATTTCCCGCCAGTGGCTGGGGTTTACGCCGAGGGTTTTACACATTGCTTTACCGGAATTGACGGCGGCGTTGCAAGCAGCTTAGTTTGGCGGACGTTTGAAAAGTCCTTACTTTAATTGCCACAATTAGAATATTCATGTCCATTCAATATCCTCTCCGTCACAAACAACTCATCAGCCTCATCTCCCGACTAGGGTTGGACCCGGAGGCTCCTCAATTACGTTGGGATCTGATGGATTTAGCCTTGACCCATTCGACAATTTCGGCTGAGAACAATTATGAACAACTGGAATTTGTCGGTGATGCGGTGGTTAAGTTAGCCTCGGCTGCCTTTTTGTTGAGACAATTTCCTCAGCTTAAAGTGGGCGATTTCACAGCGCTCCGATCGCAACTGGTGAGCGATCGATCGTTGGCGGTGATTGCGGATGATCTAGGCTTCGATCGGTACCTACTGGTGGGCGGTAGTGCGGCCTCAGATCGGGCGGGGCGATCGTCAAGGTTGGCGGATAGTTTGGAGGCGGTGTTGGCGGCATTGTATTTGAGTACTCAAGATTTATCTTGGATTCATCCGTGGCTTGATCCATTGTTTTTGAAACAATC
>JAYUEW010000073.1:0-3470 GCA_043739045.1 Synechococcales cyanobacterium | reverse complement strand
AAGACTTTTCAAACACCCTCTTAGCAAGTTCATCCAAATCCCCGACCTCAGGGATTTGATTTCAGGGATTTGATTTAAGTGATGATTTAAACACGCTGTGCTGATTTATAAAATGGCTTCTTTACAACAGTGGCCGGATAGAGTTTTCCACGAATTTCGACCTCTAAAACCGTCCCGATTTTCGCAAGTTCAGTCGGAACATAGGCCAGCGCCACCGGGTATCCCAGCGTTGGCGACAGCGTACCACTAGTGACAATGCCAACCTCCACACCTGCATTCATCACTTTGTAATCATGTCGGGCGATATTGCGGCCTTCAAGTTGTAAGCCAATCAATCGTTTGGTCACGCCTTGAGATTTCTGAGACTCTAGAACCGATCGACCTATAAAATCGCCCTTATCCAAATGAACTAACCAACCTAAACCCGCTTCCAGTGGCGAAATACTGTCATTCATATCTTGGCCATACAATCCCATCGCCGCTTCCAATCGCAGAGTATCCCGCGCCCCCAATCCACAAGGCACAACCCCAGATTCAATTAGTGCAGTCCAAAGCGATCGGCCTACCTCTTTTGAACATAACAATTCAAATCCATCTTCTCCCGTATAGCCCGTCCGCCCTACAAAAACAGATTCGCCATTGTAACTAGCATCGCCATGTTCAAAGGCTTTCACCCGATCGAGCTTCTTTTGCAAAATGCGTTCAACATGACCTGCGGCTTCTGGTCCTTGCACGGCAATCAAGACTTTAGAGGGCGATAAATCTTCAAATTCAAGCTGATTTAAATCCAAATGGTTCAACATCCAATCTTTGTCTTTATCAATGGTTGCTGCATTGACGATCGTTACCCAAGACTGCCGATCGCCTTCACCACCTTGATAATAAAAAATCAAATCATCAATAATTCCGCCTTCAGGATTCAGCAAAACCGTATATTGGGCCTGACCCGGTTTCAGTCTCGACAAATCTGACGGGACAAGCGTTTGAATTTGGTCTAAGACATTGCCTTTGAAGGTAAACGCACCCATATGGGAAATATCAAACATCCCCGCACTATTGCGAACCGCCTGATGCTCTAGGGTGATACCGCTGAACTGCACGGGCATCTCCCACCCCGAAAAGCCAACAGCACGGGCACCACCCATCAAGTCGAAAAGAGGGGTGCGTTTGAGATTCTCTGTCATAGTGAGTCCTGGTAAGGCTTGGTGAATGTGCTAATGATAGGTTTGGTCCGAGTGTTTGGGGTCTTTTTGGGTTTAAGCTTTCTTATTGTACAAAACCAAGTCACTTCATGATTCATACCACTGCAATTCTCGCCATGAGTGCCGACGGAAAACTGACGGACTACAGTAAGGCTCCATCTAGTTTTGTCTCTAAAGACGATCAAGATCATCTGGAAGTACAGATTGCCCAAGCTGATGCGGTTCTGTTTGGTGCGGGAACTCTGCGGGCCTATGGGACGAGTATGTCAGTCCGATCGCCTGAACTCATCCAAGCCCGCCGCGATCGAACTCAGCCCGACCAGCCTTTACAAATTGTCTGCTCCCAAAGTGCCGATTTAGATTCAAGCTATCCATTTTTCTCCCAGCCGATTCCCCGTGGATTGTTGACGGATGCTGCGGGGGCGCTGAAGTGGGGCGATCGACCTGAGTTTGATGTGGTGCTGGCGGCGGAAACCTCGCCTTTTGACTGGCGGGTGATTTTTACAGAATTAGAGGAATTGGGAATCAAAAAACTGGCCTTGTTGGGGGGCGGACAACTCATGGGGTCGCTCTTTGGTGCTGGTCTTGTGAATGAGTTGTGGCTAACGATTTGTCCCTTGATTTTAGGAAACCCACTCTCTCCAACGCCCGTTGCTGGGGACGGATTCTTAATTGAAAACGCACCAAAGTTACAATTAATCCAATCACTCGTCGTCAAGGATGAACTGTTTCTACACTATAAAATCAAGTAAATCTCGGATTCTTTTACTTCTATAAAACTCTGGAGAACGCTTAGATTTTATAGGAATCCGTTATGCTGGAAATAGAGATTTTAAGTTCTTGTGGGTGGGTTCAAATGGTTAGAAGTGTAGCGCGACGTAAAATTATTGGTAGTCAAAACCTATCGGACCTCTATCTGCTATTGGCCTTGCTTGGACTCCCGATCGTACTTCTACTCTACTGGCTATTGCAAAGCGCAAATCCGAACTGGGCCTCACAAGTCGTCAGCCTATTCCCCGGCTCAACGGCAGGCCAATCAGCGAGTAATTTAGGCGCAACAAGTCCAAAAAAAATCAAGGTGCTACAGCCTACCCACAGCGCCATTTGTGAAAAAGGACGAGATGGCCTGAATATTCGTCCAAGTGCAAGTTTTTCTGCTCCGATCGCGATCGTTCCCTGCGGGGAAGCGGTTGCTATTACGGGCGCTCCGGTCTGGCGGGATGGTGAATCTTGGTCGCCCTTGGCTTATCGAAATGTACAGGGCTGGTCGGTGAGTCGATTATTACGGAAAATTTGAAATTGAAGAATGGTAAATAGACTGTATGACCTGTTGTTATCGAGGGATGAAGTCCAGAGACTTCTCTTTTAGGTCATGTCTTGAAACAAGGGAGAACTAAGATATCGTTCACCAAAGCTTGGCTGAATCATTACAATTAATTTTCCAGCATTCTCAGGTCGTTGACCAATTACGATCGCTGCTTTCATGGCTGCACCTGCCGAAATTCCCGACAACAATCCCTCTTCCCGCGCCATCCTTCGACTAAAGGCAATAGAATCCTCGTCACTCACTACTATCACTTCATCAATCATCGCCGTATTCAACACCGACGGCACAAAACCCGCTCCAATGCCCTGAATCTTATGCGGACCTGGTTTTCCACCTGACAACACAGGACTATTGGTGGGTTCAACTGCGATCGCTTTGAATTCGGGTTTGCGGGCTTTAATCACTTCAGCAATCCCAGTCAACGTTCCGCCCGTACCAACTCCAGAAATCAAAAAGTCCACTTGCCCATCCGTATCATTCCAGATTTCTTCAGCGGTGGTGCGACGATGAATGGCGGGGTTAGCGGGGTTGCGGAATTGTTGCAGCATATAGGCTCCAGGAGTCGTATCAACCACACGTTGTGCCCGTTGAATGCAGCCGGACATTCCTTCACTTCCGGGGGTGAGTTCGAGTTCAGCGCCATACGCTCGTAGCATCGATCGGCGCTCAGAACTCATGGTTTCAGGCATGGTCAAAATCAAACGATAGCCTTTTGCGGCTGCAACCATCGCTAAAGCAATTCCGGTATTCCCAGAGGTGGGTTCCACAAGAATCGTTTTACCGGGAGTGATGAGTCCTTCTTGCTCTGCCGCCTCGATCATATTAATGCCGATGCGATCTTTCACCGACGACGACGGGTTCATACTTTCGAGCTTAACGACAATTCGGGCGACGCAGCCTTCGGCTTGGGGAATACGATTCAGTTGAACGAGGGGAGTGTT
>JAYUEW010000072.1:0-3498 GCA_043739045.1 Synechococcales cyanobacterium | reverse complement strand
TTCTTTATCGGTTAGACTGCTGGAATAGGCCATAGGACTGGTGGATATGAGGGTTTTGCGCTGCTTTTAGGATACCCTAGAATGTCAAATAGGTTCTATACAAATGTCCGGGCTTTTCCTCCTAGTATTCAAGGTTGGAAAGTGGCGGGAGAACCTTTGGAAAAGTAGGAATTATTTGTACCGATTACCTAACGCTAATGATAACTCCAGTACTATTTTTACTGATTTATCCGCAGGCAATTAATCTACCCGTTTCAGCATCCTTTGTACAAGATTGGAAAACTCTTTTGTCTTCAGGAAAATAGGATCTTGTCTGAACTTGAATCAAGTCCGAATGATGAACTTCTCTACCCGATCAACAAAGCGATCGATAAAGCGATCGATCGGGCAGGTATTCAGGCAATGATAATCTGATCAACAGAGCATCTTCCGTCTTTAATCTTGATTGATTACAATTCATATCGTAATCAATCAATTCATCCAATAAGTCAAACAGTTGTCATTCATAGTAATAAGTAAGGACAATTGTTTATTAAACATCAACTGTCCCAAGTTTTAAAATAATCCTCAATTAGCAAGGCTACCTCATCATGAAAACTATACAATCATTTCTTGCAACAACTGTATTAACAATAGCTTCTATTAGCCCCGCCTTAGCACAAAAAGTTGAGATTTTAGGTGCTAGCTATGGCGGTAGTGGTTGTCCCGACAATTCTGCCAGCGTCAGCGTCAGCCCAGACGGTCAGGAACTCAGTATTCTGTTTGATCAGTTTGCAGCATTGGGAAATGATTCGGCTCAAAGCCGCAAAAGCTGTAACTTAAGTATTCCAATTCAGGTGCCTCAAGGCTTCCAAATTTCTCTCTATAATGCCGATTATCGAGGGTACATTGCGCCTTCGACGACGGGAAATCTTAGAGCGGAATACTTCTTTGCAGGTAATCGTGGCCCTGTTTTCTCCCGCATGATTCGCGGAGAAACTGACTACAACGTTCGAGATAGTTTAGCAACCGTCGCCAATGTTTGGTCTGCTTGTGGCGACAGTGTAAATATGCGGATAAATGCGTCTATGACGGCTCGTGGTAGGGGAATGGCTACTGTAGATTCTTTTGACCTCGCTCACCGTGGATTGGTTTACCACATCAAATATCGTGATTGTCGTTAAAAAGTCGGCGTAAAATCTTTGCCGCGACTTTTTTATTCACGGTCATACGATTCCAACGTAAATATCTGAAAAGAACATGATTTTTCAATCTTTGATTCTGACACTGCTAGTGATTGGGCCGGGACTCGCTTCGATCGCCTTTCTCCGATCGCCATCAACCCGTGGACACCTACTGTTGTTCAGTATTTGCATCTTCTATGGCATCTTCCCGCTGCTACTAACTTGGGGAGGACTTAATTTAGCAAAACGCTTTAGCTGTGAATCAATTGCTATGGTTTTTCGTTGTCCTCCTCCTTCTTGGCATGAAGACATGATTACGGGGATGGTCTTTGCTCACTGGCTTGCAATCTTTACCATTCCCTCCGCTATTTTGGGTGCGCTAGGATTGCTGCTTTCTTTGATTCTAAAGAATAAGCGATCGCAAACAAACACAAATATTTCAGGAAGACCCACTACCATTTTTCACCGTAGTTGTCGCCACAAAGTAATTGCTGGATTATGTGTCGCAATTGCACAGCGGTGGAGACTGCCAATTCAGGGAGTTCGGATTGTCACCATTATTTTAGCCATTGCCGTGCCTGGACTTATTTTGTCACTTTATATTTGGGGTTGGTTGGCGTTCCCTTTGGAGTCACCGATCGAAGCTCATTAGACATCGACGATCGTGCTCAGTTTCAAACAATTTACAAAGTGAGGGCGATCGATGTTAAATACAAATAGTACCTACACCACACCAGGAATTTTGCCTAATGTGAGGTGAAACAACAAAGTGAATACTTATAAAATCTTACGGCTTCAAATTTAATAAACATTATGAATACATTTGAAATATTTGTTTTAATAGGACTTATTATTTCCTTAAGCACGATGAGTCAAATATTGGAATCACGGAAAAAGGTCGAGAAGTTGAAGTTACAGAGTAGACCGAAAAATTGGAGTATGAATACTCCTAATCATGGGCTGCATACTAGTTAACATGGAGATCAAATAGATGCAATTAATTATAACGATCGGTATTTTGATTGTGGCTAGCATTGGAATTGCGATCGTTTCTGGTAGATATCGATGGAAAATTAACACTGGCCATCTACGTGCTAAGTTCGCTAGAAGCAAACAAATAATTCAGCCTAAATTTTATAATCAAACAGAGATTGAAGGTCTACCCGCACCCGTGCAGCGATATTTTCGGAAAGTGCTGAAAGATGGACAACCCATGATTTCGACCGCGAAACTTTCACAGAAAGGACAATTCAATATGAGTGAAACAGAAGTGAAGTGGAATCCATTTACTGCCACCCAAATTGCGATCGCCCAACGTCCCGGCTTTGATTGGGATGGACATATCCAAATAGTTCCAGGACTAAATGCCTTAGTTCACGATACCTATCGATCGGGAGTCGGCAATTTACATGCATCATTACTCGGTCTATTTACCGTGGCGGCCATGCACGACACACCTGAGCTAAACCAAGGTGAATTGATGCGATTCTTTTCCGAAGCAGTATGGTATCCCACGGCTCTATTACCCAGTCAAGGGGTGAATTGGGAAGCGATTGACGACAACTCTGCGCGGGGGACGCTGATAGATGGTGCAACAACGGTCTCTCTTGTATTTGGATTTAATACGGAAGGAACGATCGAGACCTTTCGTGCTGACGCTCGTTATGGCACATTTGGGGGCAAGCTGTCGGCAATGCCTTGGGTTGGTCGATTGTGGGACTATGCAGTGCGGGATGGCATGTATATTCCCTTAAACGGCGAAGTAGGATGGGAACGTCCAGAGGGACTTTGGCTGTATTTCAAAGGTCGAATTACAGAGATTGAGTATCAGTTTGAATGAGTATTCCAGTCATTTGATAATTTGTTTAAACTGATGCGATTTATCTTTGATTTACTTTCCCAATTCCCTCGGCTTGTCTATTTACGATTTTTGGATTCCCATAGTAGTTAACCTCCCCGATACCAGACGCTTTTACATCCAGTTTCTCCGTCACATATAGATCAACATTGCCAACCGCATCTGAATTAACCGTCGCATTGACGGCACGTAAATTCTTCGCGTCTACATTACCAACCCCCGACAATGTAATCATTGCTTCTTTGGTTTCACCCGATGCCCTGAAACTCCCGACCCCACGAATGTCTAGTTCAATACGATCGTTCTTTACCTTTGATAGATTTGCTTCACCCACTCCATCAAAGGCGAACCGCTTCACATCAGGAGTAGATACGATAATATACCTTAACAGGGAATAGACTTAATGTTTTTAAAAGACTGAAAGCGCAAAGTTAATAAGGAATCTAATTCTCGTTTGTGAGTAGTATGAGACATCTC
>JAYUEW010000071.1:0-3823 GCA_043739045.1 Synechococcales cyanobacterium | reverse complement strand
TCCCTTTTTCCAGAGCTGGGTATTCATTGTTGTTAGCCGCAAACATCTTTTGAACTTCAGGCGTTGCCAAATATTCTAGATATTGAATGGCCGCTTCTTTGTTTGGTGAATACTTGGCAACACCCGCACCACTAATATTTGTGTGGGCACCCCGGCTTAATTTTCCCTCTCCCATCTGATTTGGAAAGATCACACCCACCTTACTGGCAACTTCACGATCCTCAGCCTTAGAGGATTTCGCTAACCGAGCGAGATAATAGGTATTAGAAATCGCTAAATCAGCCATTCCTGCTGCCAAGGATTGAATCTGCGGCGTATCTCCACCTTCAGGCTTACGAGCCATGTTCTTCACAACACCCCTAGCCCATTTTTCAGCGACCTCATCTCCATACAATTCAATAATTGAACCCATTAAAGATTGATTATAAATATTGCTAGACGATCGCACTAAGATTTTATAGCCTAAATCGTCACGGCCTAAATCTTCATAGGTTTTGACTTTCGAGAGATCAATGCCTCTTTCCTTGTTGTACATAATGACGCGAGTGCGCTTGGTAAATCCAAACCAAGTTCCGTTGCTATCTCTCAGGTTCTCAGGAATAGCATCCTTTAAAATACGAGAGTTAATCGCCTGGAAAACATCTGCCTGTTGGGCACGATATAAATTGCCCGCATCCACCGTCATAATCACGTCAGCCGGACTGTTCCGACCCTCGCTCTTAACCCGTTCAACCAACTTGTCCGCCGTGGCTTCAACAAGGTTAACCTTAATGCCCGTCTTCTTGAAAAAGCCCTCATAAATCTGAGTGTCAGATCCATAATGCCGCGCTGTATAGAGATTCAATACCTTGTTTTGAGCTTGAGCCGATCGGGTTCTGAATAATTGCTCAGAAGCGATCGCAGCTGTCGCAGCACTTGCTGCCAGAAAAATCCGTCTTGTAATAGCCATGTCTAATTTTTGGAAAGGGTTATCTACTGCAATCTGTTTTCAACAATAACGCAAATCAGTATCAATTAGAGTACCTTTGAAAACTTCTTTCGTTGGCATCAAAATACTCGATCCCCCTAACCCCCTTAAAAAGGGGGAACCAGAATTCGGCTCAAAGTCCCCCTTCTTAAGGGGGATTTAGGGGGATCGGGTGCTTAATATCATCACCTTTAACTTTTCAAACACCCTCTTAGAGTTGGATTATGCTCAATGAATTTTATTCGTCCGCCAGGATTATAGCCATCTAAATCCTGATGGCTTGCTCGAATAGACGATCAATTTGATAAAAAACTGGATCTTATTAATTCTTAATCAATCATCGCCATCTCTAGCAATCCAGTAAACAATCCCATCCCATCAATTCCACCGATCGCAATATCTGCCGATCGTTCTGGATGCGGCATCATGCCCAGCACATTGCCCTGTTGATTACAAATTCCAGCAATATTATTACGAGAACCATTGGGGTTGACCCGATCGTTTATTTCACCATTCACATCGCTATATCGAAAGATTACTTGATTATTATCTTCAAGTGATTTCAGCGTATCGTCATCAGCAAAATAACAGCCTTCTCCATGGGCGATCGGAATTGTGATCACTTGATTTGTTTCATAGTTTCGAGTCCAAGGCAAATCATTGCGTTCAACCCGCAAAGGAGTCCGATCGCAAATGAAATGCAATCCACGATTTCGCGTTAAAGCACCCGGCAACAATCCGATTTCCGTCAAAATTTGGAATCCATTACAAACCCCTAAAACATATTTACCTTGGGCTGCATGGTTGACCGTCGCTTGCATCGCGGGGGAAAAACGAGCGATCGCACCACAGCGCAGATAATCGCCATAACTAAAACCACCCGGCACAATCATCACATCAATATCATCAATATCCGAATCCTCATGCCAAACCATTCGAGTCGGTTGCCCCAATAAGCCTTGAGTCACCCAAGCCATATCGCGATCGCAGTTAGAACCAGGGAATACAATTACGCCAAATTTCATATTTTTTAGGTTGGGCTTTAGGGCTGGGCGTTAGAATCAGACTTTAAGGCTAGGCAGCAGACAATACTTTGAGGTCAAAGCGATAGTTTTCGATAATGGGATTCGCTAAAAGCCGATCGCAGATTACATTCAATTGCTCCGTTGCAGAAGCTTCAGTTTCAGCCGTTACCGTCAGTTCAATATATTTGCCAATGCGAATACTGTCTACATTGTCGTAACCCATATGTTTTAGGCCAGACTGAACCGCAACGCCCGCCGGATCCAAAACAGAAGGCCGAAGAGTAACATAGATTTGAGCTTGGTAAGTTTGGGTCACAGTTTGAGTCATAGCTTGAGCCATCGATCGATCCTCAGAGAAACACATGATGCGGCAATCGATGATCATTCTAAGGGATGCGGTACACTCAAATCTATAAAATGCGTTCTATATCTTGCATCCCGATCGTCATGACTCCCCTTCGTCGAACCCGTAGCCAAACTAGAATTCTTGAATCTCTGCAACAGATGGACCGATCGATTTCGGCCCAAGATCTTTATTCTGAGTTACGGCAGCATGAGAAAAGCATGGGACTTGCAACCGTGTATCGGGCGCTGGATGCCCTAAAAAAAGAAGGTGCAGTCCAAGTCCGCACCCTTACAACTGGGGAATCGTTGTATTCATTGATCCAAGAAGACCGTCACCATCTCACCTGTTTGCAATGCGGTGAAACGATCGAGCTGGATTCATGCCCAGTTCACGCATTAGAAAAGAAGTTCAGTGAACAGTATGGGTTCAAAATGAACTATCACGTCTTGGAGTTTTTTGGCGTGTGTCAAGGCTGTATGGGCGTTTGAACCTTACGTTTGCGCCTTACGACTGACGAGGCTGATCCGCAATCGCCATCATGCTAGCAATAGAGGCTGGAATACTCGCCGGATCCATGAACAACACTTTGCTGCTGTCACTTTTGCCGATCGTCTCACCCATGGTCAAATATCCCAGCGCCATCAGCAACTTGGCCGCGTCTGGAGCCACCGGATCAGCCTTCAGAGCTTGGGTGACGATCGCCACTGATTCAGCCGTAGCTTGCGCTTTCAACACCTGCTGTTGACGATTCGCTTGGGCTTCGAGGATAATTCGTTGCTGTTCCGCTTCTGCACTCAGGACCGTCGATCGTTTCCGTGCTTCTGCATCTAGAACTTGCGCCTCCGCCCGACCTTGAGCCGAATTGATTGCAGACTCTCTTTCCCCTTCAGAGGTTAGAACCGCCGCCCGTTTTTTCCGTTCTGCCGACATCTGAAGTTCCATGGACTCCATAACGGCCTTGGCTGGAATAATTTCTTTAAGTTCGACTCGGGTTACTTTAATTCCCCAAGGCACCGTGGCGTGGTCGAGTTCCCGCATGAGGGCTTCGTTGACTTTTTCACGGGCGGTGAAGGTTTCGTCGAGGTCGAGCTTACCCATTTCAGCCCGAAGCTGCGAGAGCGCCAGATTAACCATGGCCATTTGAAGATTTTGCACTTTGTAGTAGGTCTTCTCCATGTCCACGATTTTCCAATAAATCACCGCATCTGCACTAATGGCTACGTTGTCACGGGTGATGCAAGTTTGGGGTGGAATGTCGAAAACTTTTTCACGGGTTGTGTCACGGTAAGCAATAATTTCTACTCCCGGTACCAAAATATTCAGCCCAGCCGGAAGTTTACGATCGAACTGTCCCAGGCGTTCCACCAAGGCTTCGTCTCCTTGAGGAATAATTTTAACGGTCGCTAATGCAGCAGCAGCGGCCAAAGTAGCAGCAATCAGATAGGCGAACATAACGTTAGACTCCGTTGGTAAATTTGGTGAATT
>JAYUEW010000070.1:0-5713 GCA_043739045.1 Synechococcales cyanobacterium | reverse complement strand
CGGATTATCTTGCGAGCATCTTCATAACAAGACACCGCGATCCCTCGCACCTGTTGATCGATCATTTCCGCGATCGTCTCAGAGTAGTCACCTTGACCACCACCGCCACCCCGAGAATACATATCTCCAGCGCCTTCCAATGCCACCGGGCCTAAGTCTGACATCCCAAACTGAGTCACCATTTGACGGGCAATTTGGGTCACTTTTTTAATATCGCTAGTGGCACCGGAGTCCATTTCATCTTCCCCAAAGACCTCCACGTCCGCCGCTCGCCCCCCCATCAACACTCGGATTTTGTCCATCATCCAAGCCCGAGTATAAAGTCCGCTATCAATGGTGTCTTCCTTCGCCACGGTCTGGGAAAAGCCTTCGATACCACCGGATCTGGGAATAATCGTCACCTTGTTTAATTCATCGGCATGGGGCAACAGCGTGGTTAACAACGCATGACCAACCTCATGATAGGCCGTCATCCGCTTTTTCTTGCTGTCGAGCAATGGATTCATGCTCAAGCCGATCGTAATCCGATCGAGCGCATCCTCGACTTCCTGCATCGTCACTTCTTCCATGCGACGGCGGGCGGTCAAAATAGCGGCTTCATTCAATAGATTGGCCAAATCAGCACCCGAAAACCCAGGAGTCCGACGGGCAATAGCCGACATTGAAAGCTCGGGGGCTATTTTTTTCGTCTTTGCATGAACTTCTAAAATCCCCAGGCGACCATTAAAAGTAGGTAAATCCACATTAATTTGACGATCGAAACGACCGGGACGCAGCAACGCTTGATCCAAGACATCCGCCCGGTTCGTCGCTGCAATCACAATCACGCCGGAGTTTCCTTCAAAACCATCCATCTCCGTCAGCATTTGATTCAGCGTCTGCTCACGTTCATCATTACCGCCGCCAATGCCTACACCACGCTGACGACCAACGGCATCAATTTCATCAATAAAGATGATGCAGGGCGCATTTTCCTTAGCTTTCTTAAACAAATCTCTGACGCGAGAGGCACCGACACCCACAAACATTTCAACAAATTCAGACCCAGAAATACTGAAGAACGGAACACCCGCTTCCCCTGCGATCGCTTTTGCCAACAGCGTTTTCCCAGTTCCAGGTGGGCCAATTAACAACACTCCCTTTGGAATTTTTGCGCCAACTGTCGTGAATTTCTCAGGCTGCTTCAAGAACGTCACCACTTCTTGGAGTTCTTCCTTGGCTTCCTCAATCCCCGCCACATCCTCAAACATCACGCCCGTCTTCGCATCCATCTGAAAGCGTGCCCGAGATTTACCAAAGTTCATGGCTTGACCGGGACCACCAGGGGAATTGGCCGATCGCTTCAAAATCAGCATCAACCCGCCAATCAAAAACATCACAATCAAGAGCTGCATTAGCATCCCCATAGCCGCCGAACTTTCCGCATTATTCTTCACCTCAACCGGAACTTTTGCGTCGGTGAGGGTCGTTAGCAGTTCAGTATTTGAATCACTAAATAGCATCACATCGATCGGTTGATCCTGTTGTTTACCATTAGGATCCCGGCGGGCGCTATTTTTTAGATAAACCTTAGCTGTTTTTTGAATGTCATTGATTTCGACCCGCTCCACTTCATCCTTACGGGCCTTCTGAATCAGCTCGCTGTAGCTTAGGGAAGCTTTTTGGGCCATGACAGGAGGCATCATGAAACTAGCCCCGATCGCCTGACTCACGACAATTCCCCACAAAACCTTGGCCATCCCTATTTTTTTCTTCGTACGCTTCGGTGTGGCCATTGAACCGGGAATTGGGAATTGGATCTTCATGCTGCCTGCCATGCCTAGCCAAAATGTAATATAAATGGTCTGTCTACATAGTTTACCTCCGATCGCCTCGGGTTGACAGAAGACAGCCGCCCCCGTAGAGGTGATATCTTCACAGCAAAATGGTTTCAAATCCTCCAGAATCGCTTCAAACGTTATGCTATTGCTAAGTTTTACATCATGAAATTATTGTTTGAGGCATCAGAATAAGTCGTACTCCGAATAATTACGTCTGTACATTTTCTAGCCATCTTAGACACTCTTGTTAGTAGCTTCTGAGATCAATCGTTTATTCCTAACTAAAAACAAGTAATTATGCGGACTTATTGGCTTTCTAATTCTCTATTCAGGTGTTCTATAGAATAAATAAAATTCGGTAATTCAGGTGTATTTACAGACTTTTAGAATTGAATTTAAAGTCTAGAAGAAGAAGAAGAATTACTCTAGCTACAATCCAGACTTCCGAGGCAATGTGGTTTTAGAGTTTGGACCTAAAGCGCGCGAACTCTCAGTACATGGAGTCGTCGATCGTATCGGTGGACTTTAAAGACTGGCCCAACTCATTCAACCTCTATCTGAACATTAATTATTTCTATGAAAAACATACTGTTGACTGCACTTGGCCTGACAACTTCCCTCGTTGGCATTACAGCTTTAGCTGAGTCAGCTAAAGCCAATTCTATTAAAGCCAATTCTATTTGGGACATGCCTCAACCAACCATTCTTAGCAAGGCTCAAACTGGGTTTAATGATCAGCCTTACCAAGCCTATGTGCAACGCGAAGGAGTTAGGCTTCAAGGCAGCAACCAGTTTAGAATTGATGCTAACGCTTTAAAATTGAAGTACAACCATAACGTCTCGACATACTTCATCAATGAAGGTGCAGGCTACCGGAACCAATTGGGTTACATATCGCGAGGCGGGACGAATCAAGAAGGTTTGCTCTTCAAGGATATTTCTTGTGAAGGTCAAGACTGCGTCGGCGCTTGGGGTGGAAGTGCTCTGAAGTTAGGAGATGGGGTAAAGATGGGGGAAATAGCTGCAAAAAGTACCCTAGAGTTTAAACTGCGCGCTGATGGCTATAACCGTGGAACCAATGCTTACATTTTCGGGACACCTGATTCCAAGAATGCAGATGGTTTGCAGCATGTTGTGGCTTACGGAATTAAGGGCACAGGCTACATTTTGATGGGCTTTGAAGATCTTTATGGTAGTGGCACCAGCGGACAAGGCAAATTTGGTGAGCGGTCCGATCGGGACTTCAATGATACGGTATTCATCGTTGATATTGGCAAGAAGAATGTAGATGCATTACATGTCCCTGAACCCTCAGTTATGCTTTCTTTGCTAGGGTTGAGTGCGGCAGGTGCATTAAAACTTCGTCGTGGCAAGGCCGCATAGAGAATCGCCCCATAGAGAACAGTTCAGTATCGAGTGAATGATCAATTCAACGATCGTAACCTTCCCAGAAATGGCAAGTTGCGATCGTTTTTTGATTGCAGATAGTAACTATAACTCTCTGGTTTATCAACTTCTGTATCAGTTAGTAGGTATATGTTTCGATGGGCTTGAGGATCGAAATCCCTGTGTTAGGTTGGGACCAATAGACCGGAGTGATGTCTCGCCTGTCTTAACTCACTTCAATCATTAGGCAATTTTTATGAAAGCTCCACTTCACTGGCAAGATTCAACCTGGCACCGAATTCTTCCGATCGTGCTTATTTTTTGGCTGAGCGCAAGCTTGATTTTGGACTTCTTGGTTATGCCTGTTCTCTACACATCGGGCATGATGGCTGAAAGTCATTTTGTTTTGGCAGGTCAGGCATTGTTTGGAGCTTTTAACCGGATGGAACTAGTGCTAGGTGCATTGGTTTGTGTTGGATTCTGGGTAAAGCAGGAAATGCCCATTACTGAACGAGAATCACTCTTCCGCAATTTACCGATCGCCTTTTTGCTATTAGGTATCGCCCTTCTCTGCACCTATTTCGTGACCCCAACCATTAGCGGTCTTGGATTTATTGAAGAATCGACTGGCATTATCCCTGAACAAATGAATACAATGCACAGTGTCTACTGGATGATTGAAAGTGTGAAATTGGCGGGTATTACTATTTTATTTAGTCGTGACTTTCGACTGTTTCACTAACACTAGATAAAACTTTGGATGCGGGAACGTCAGGTTCTAATTCCTCAGCCTCCAACACTTCAGCCTCTCCAAAAAAGAGCAATTTCGCTGCCATCACTGCAAAACTGATGGCAGCGATCGTTTTAGCAAGTTGAGGCGGCAGAACTTGAGCCGTACCTTCGCCCACAATCACCCCCAGCAAACTAGCCAACACCAACGCCGCCACCGATCCTAAAAATACAGCTCTTGGAAATTTACTGGATCCACTCAACGCGATCGCAGCAAACTGGCTTTTATCACCCAGTTCTGCCAAAAACACCGTCACAAAACTAAGACCTAACAAATTCCAATCCATTAACCCATCCCCGCGACATCAACAAATAGCAAGACCGACACGATGAGCAAAATCGTTCCCGTCGCCAGTTCTAAACGTCTTGGCGTTAGCAATTTTGATAACCACTGTCCCAATAGAACACCAACGAGACTTGTGCTAATGAGAGCCAGCGCTGACCCAGCAAAAACAACCCAGGGGTTGTGGGACTGAGCACTCAAAAGCAATGTCGCCACCTGAGTTTTATCACCAAGTTCAGCTAGAAAAATCGTGACAAAAGTAGACGTGAAACAACGACTCATCGCCGAAAGGTCCGATTCGGCGGCTGGAGTTTCGGAAATTAGTTGTTGATCTGGCTGATCTGGTTGTTGATCTGGCTGATCTGGCTGATCTGTCAGAGGCTCTGTCAACGGTGATAAATCTGGAGCCATGACAAAATATATTTCATTTTCTTTTCATTATCCATAATAGTGATAGTGATCACAATCGGCAAGGCTAAATTCCCACCGCCCGATCGAACACCAACATCTCCAAGCTACGATCGCCGTAAACCCCTTCAATTTGTTCACGACAGCACTCGATGGCAAAATCGTTCACCTCGTCTGGGGCGATATCAAATAGGGCTTGAAAGGTCTCTGGAGTGACGCGGCAAAAGGATGGGCGCTTCTCGTAAATGTTGCATTCGCGAGTTTCAGCATTAAAGTTGATGCACCAGCCATCTTCGCCCACCATGCTCAGATAGGTAATCATTTCAGACTCATTCAAATACTCACCAAGATCGGGGCGATCGGTGGGGTCAAGATTGCAGCAAGCCCCACAATTTTTTACACATTGCCAATTCGCCATTTCTAGGGGTCTCCGAGAATCAGTCTATCTATTGTCGAATATTGTTGGAGTGTGGAACGATCGTTTTAGTTTGAGTTTTGTTAACTTTCTGAGAAGGGGTTGTATTGCTCCCAAAAATATGGGGTAATCATGGGTGAGAGTATTTAGATCCGCTTTAGGCGAGGATTGGGGGAGTAATGGACTTCTTGAATGGAATTGATTTCACCGTTGTTTTCCAGCTAACGACTCTGGCGCTAATCGTAATTGCGGGGCCAGCGATCGTTTTTGTGTTGTTTCTACGGGGTGGTGATCTGTAATTCCAGATCATTCGCGTAAGTGTCTTACAAGAGAGTAGCTTTAAGGTTCAGTCTTTTACTAGGCTGGACCTTTTTTAGGTATCAATATTAAAAATTTGATCATGTTCCAGCATGTCGGAAGATGGATTTAAGAAATCGATCGTGGCACCGATCGGCGTATCTAGCGCAATTTCCAAATAAAAAAACCAGGACACATTTAGGGATCCTGGTTTTTTTACTAATTAATGACCTAGTAGGATTCTTAGACAATCCTAAACAACATTGATGGGCTTAGGTTTTAGAGGATACCAAGTTGAGCCAAGATACCCTTTCC
>JAYUEW010000069.1:0-4707 GCA_043739045.1 Synechococcales cyanobacterium | reverse complement strand
GCAAAAGCCCATTCTGGGTAGAGCCTTGTACTCAGAGCAAAGGGAAACTCTCTGACATATTGGGTTTGTTGATTAACAATATCAAACTCCTGTACGTTTATTTTACCTTCGGCAGCCATTCGTTCTAGGGCATCCGTCCGAATTGTGGCAGCATCAACTAATCCATCTCTTACGGCATAAACCACAGCGTCATGGGTTCCCATAAACTGAAGTGAGAGAAAGTCACGATAGGGATTAATTCCTGCGGCTTTAATTTCACGCCAAGCAGCCTGCCATGCCCCTAGCGAATGTTCGTTTGTTCCTGCAAATTTTTTGCCGACTAGATCCCATAAGTTTTGGATATCTTGGCGATCGCTTCTCCGCAAAATCACCCCACCAAATACGGTGTAGGCTTTATCCATCCTTAAATTTTTTAGAGTGGCTAGTCGATTGAATTGATAGAGTGTCTCCAACTCTACATACACGCTAGAGTCAGTCACTACAAAATCAAGCTTGTTTATAGCAGCTTCAATATAAATTTGTTCAAAGTTCAAAGGCGTAACTTTAAACGTATATTCAGGGAATTGATTATTTAAATACTGAGCAGTTGGCTCCCACATTTGTAGCGCCTGACTCATCCCCCGATAGGCTAAAACTCCAATTTGTAAAACTTTTGTTTTCAATGATGTCTGAACTTGCTTCTGGGTTAGGAGTTGGCTCATTATTGACTGCGGCATCTGGGTGGAGATTCAGTATCTTATTATACGATAATGACTTTCCATTGAGAATAAAAAATCAGAGTGTTTTATTAGGGTATTTTATAAACATTATAAGAATCCCTTAGAGATTGTTGCTACGTGAGTTGCTGAATTTGTGACAACTGCTGTGGAGCGGAACAAAAATGATGCTACCCCTAAACCTAAACGCGATCGCCTTCGCGAGAGTGGACTACTCAACAAAATAGCAACCCCTAAAGTCTATGGGGGTTGGGAATTATCTTGGCACGAACTATTTAGAATTAGCCGTGAATTTGCCAAAGTTGACAGTGCGATCGCCCATGTATTTTTCTATCATCTGGGATTAACGATTCCCCATCTATTCGGTTCTGTCGATCGGTAGTATCGATCGTAAACGCCACACCCCCAACACTGGAAGGCACATCATGCAAGAATCCACCGTTTACCGATCGATTCAGAGAGAAGCTCAAGAAGAAAACAGTCGATCGATCGCGCTTAATCTTTTGAGGGGAGGTGTGGCGATCGGTTTGATTGCCTCTTCTACAGGTTTATCGATCGAAGAAGTACAACAACTCCAACAACAGTTAGACGCTGCTTCACACTAACAAGCCGCTAAGATCGATCGCCAACACTCCACACCCAACGCGATACCAAAGGGAAATCATGCAAGAATCCACCGTTTATCGATCGATAGATTTCTAGATTTGCTTCTACCTTACGGGCAGACCGATCGTCCGGGGTCGGTTTGGCTAAAGAATCGGGTGGGGGATGTGCGATCGAGATGACAAATTTCGTATTTCTACTTTTTGTATTTCTACTTATGATGGAAGGATAGGTGGAAAGAGTCTTCTTTTGCCTTAGAGGATCTGCGGACTTTTTCTACCTATCACGCTCGATTTGGGTAGATATGTGGAAAATCTCCACCTACTAATCGTTATGCTGCGTTAGGTAGCGTTAGGCGATACTTCAAAGTCGTCTTTTAGTGTTCAGCGTGAAATGTAGCAGCTAGAGTCTTTCATTAATGCATTATGACGGTCTTAACTTGTTTGCCACAATCAATTTGCTCCTGGAATTATTCAATTACTGGTTCTGATTCCGACGTTATAGCATCAGTTGAGTTTGACTTTTGGAATGAGCAAGGTAGTATCATTTTAGAGCCTAGCTGTTACGGTGTTAAACGTGGTTGGGTTTGGCCGAGTGACGAGTGGTCGCTTGAGTCAGGTGATAGAGTTATCGCAGTAGCAACTAAGCCAAATCCCTTTACTCGTTTCTTTGAAGTATCCTACAGTAGCCAAGATCTAATTCTTAGACCCGAGTTGCCGTTTACGCGGTCTTTCCTGATTGAACAAGACAATAGAGTGTTGGGTACTATTCAACCAATGCATTCCTTCACGAGACGAGCATCTATTGATTGTTCATCGTCTATAGCAATACCTGTTCAAATTTTCTTATTTTGGCTCACAGTATTGATGTGGAAGCGAGATGCAAAGAAGTCGGCAACAAGCGTTACATGAAGATAAGGGTAAAGTTTTGGAAGATAGAGCGACAAACATTCTATTTTAGATCTTTGCAGCGATCGCTGTATAACAAGCCCATTGGATCGAGCTGTCAAACTTGATCGGTAATAGGGGATGCATAGCTCACAGCCGCTCAATGGGATCGTTATGGTTGATTAATCAATCTGAATACAGTTGGTAGAAATAGTTTAGAAATTTTATAGCGGTTCCTGATCGGATGAGTTATGGCAGGAGCCTTGCTGAGCAGTCATTGTAGCTGACATGGTGTACCTGACTAGAGCTAGAACCGCTATACTACTCGTGTTAAGGTTGCTCTGGCTTCTGAATTTAGGTGAGTTCATAATGAGTATACGATCGCTCTACAAACTTTTTCCCGTTGTACTTTTGAGTGTTGTTCAGGTTTTAGGATCGCTCTTCGTGGCGCATTCACGTAGTATCTACAAAGCAGAATCGCAGAATTTGGGAGATGCACGACCGCCGATCATCGTGCCACGAGCAAGCGATCAAACTCAGAAAATCAATCAACTCATCCAAGACTTGAAATCAGTCGATCCAGATGTGCGATGGGGTGCAGTCTGGAATTTAGGTCTAATGGGGGACTTTGCCAAAGCAGCAATTCCAGCACTCATCACCGCGCTCAAAGACCCAGATGAAGACGTGCGGACCGATGCAGCATGGGCATTAGGTGAAATGGGAGACTCAGCCAAAGCAGCAATTCCAGCACTCACCACCGCGCTTAAAGACCCAAGCGAATGGGTACGATTGAAGGCAGCAGGGGCATTAGGAAGTATGAAGGACTCAGCCAAAGCAGCAATTCCAGTACTCACCACCGCGCTCAAAGACCCAGATGAAGACGTGCAAAAGGTGGCAGTGGCAGCTCTGAAAAAATTAGGCTATCAACCTGCAACGAACCCTAAAGCTGCGGGAGATTTCTTGTTTCGAGGAGTTGAGAAGCATAATCGGGGTGATCATCAAGGAGCGATCTTTGACTTCACTCAAGCCATCAGACTCCAACCCGATTATGCTTATGCCTACTACAATCGAGGAGTTGCCTACGATGATTTACGCGATAGACAGAGGGCAATTGTAGACTTCACCCAAGCCATCAAACTCAAGCCCAATTTTAGCGATGCCTACGACCGCCGATCCAGCGCCCGCTCTGTTGTAGGTGATTCTAGAGGGGCGAGTCAGGACAATCTTCAAGCCATAAAGACCATGAAAACCAGGAAGGATGGCGAACGTTCCCGACGATTCGGGTTTTAGCAACTCGTGAATGAATTGCAAGTGGTCGCAGTTTCTGTTCTGCCTGCTGCCTGTCCTGATCAGAATGAGTTCAACGCAAGTCCGCTTTTTTACTGTTTGAATTCAGCCATTGAGAGTAAGGCGAGTGTTCGGTTGGATTTGTAGGCTAAATCTGAAAGAAGACGATCGCACATCACATTTCATTGATCGCAAAGACATTGTATTTAAAGACTCGGCGCGGACTAATTGGTTGAGACTTTTCCCGAAATGGTCGGTTTGTTGTCCCAGAATGCGATCGGTTGAGATCAAGACCAAAATGGTCGGCTCGAAAAAGACACCCTCAACGTCCGCGAAGTTTGAATTAACTGTATTTGAAAGCGATCGTATTTTTGAATATTTCTCATTTATTGGAGGAGCGATCGGCCTTCAAGATCTTTCATGGGCAGTTGACTCCGATTGAAATCTCACATAAATTTACGTGGTTCCTCCATAACAATTCGCTTGCACCAGACCAACAAGCTATAATGTTGGGAAGCAAAATCAGTCAGTGGCTGGTGAAGCGAGCCGTTATCTTCCATTCCATCAACTAAATACGATCGCCCCAACCCATCTATTCCATTCAAAGTCCCTCTCCTCAATGAAGAGGGACTCAGCCCGATCGCCCCTACCTCACACTAACAAATCGCTCCTTCGCGGTCGATCGTAAATGCTCCACATCTTCCCGGCACGACACCGAAAGCGGCACCGTCGATCGGACTTCATTCATTAAAATCTCAGTTGTTAATGATTGCTTTTGATACAGCGCCGCATAAAGACCAGACACGATCGCCTGTTCAATTTCAGCCCCACTATAACCATCGGTCGCCGTAACCAATTGAGCCAAATCAAACAACGCTATATTTTGTTTTCGCATCGTCAAATGAATCTGCCACACACTACCGCGCTCCTGAGCATCCGGCAAATCAACAAAAAAGATTTCATCAAAACGACCTTTACGCAATAACTCCGGCGGAATCCGTGACAAATCATTCGCCGTTGCAATCACAAATACAGTTTGACTTTTCTCCTGCATCCAAGTCAAAAATGACCCAAACAATCGCCGAGACAATCCACCATCCGCATCACTTTCCGATTGCCCAAACGCCTTCTCAATTTCATCAATCCACAACACCGCCGGAGACATCGACTCCGCCATATTCAACGCACTGCGAAAATTGCGCTCCGACTCTCCC